>DASXWF010000176.1:0-5197 GCA_036503835.1 Polyangiaceae bacterium
TCGTGCACGACCTCGAGCTTGTCGTAGATCTCGTGCGTCGACTTGGCGACGAGGAACAGGCCGCCGCCCAGCAGGATCAGGTCGCGGCCCGAGATGCCACGACCGAGGAAGCGGAAGAGCGGCTCGGTGAGCCCCATCACCCAGGAGAGCGCGAACAGCAGGCCGAGCCGGAAGAACAGCGCCAGCGACAGGCCGAGCCGGCGCGCCTTCGGCTGATCTTTGGGCGGCAACTTCGCCGTGAGGATCGAGATGAAGACGATGTTGTCGATGCCGAGCACGATCTCCATCGCGGTCAGCGTCAGGAGGCTCACGTAGGTGTCGCCGTCGTGGAGGAGCTCGAGGTTCATGGGTGTGTGCCGACCCGAGCATTTAGGCGCGCGCGCGCACCACGGCAATCAAGAATTTCTACACGATCGACGCGAGCTCAGCGCGCGCCGGCCCGTTCTTCCGCAGTCACGCAGCGAGCAGGCGCGCGACCGCTGGAGCCAGAACCTCCGCGACCCCTTCGTTCGCCGCGCGCACGAGCAGCGCCGCGTCCACGTTCGCACGCAGCGAAAGCTCGGCGATGTCGAGCCGCGGCCAGGGCTCCGAAAGCGCACGTTCGACGGCACGCCGCACTTCCGCCCCACCGGCTGACAGTGCCCACGCGACGATCCGGAAGGACAGCACGGCGTGCGTGCCCTCCTCCGCCGCGATCGCGCGCAGAGCGTCTTTCACGGCCGGCTCGGGGGCCGCATCGGCGGCGGCCTGAGCCAGGTGCGCGCCCAGCGTTTCCGCGAGGCAGCCCTCGCGCACCGCCGCGGCGGCGAGCTCCGCGAGGGAGATGCGAGCGTCGACGGGGCCGTTGAAGGGGAACGCACCCGCCGCCACGGGCGTGCCGCCGAAGCCTTCGGCGAGCCCGAAGCACAGCTCGGCGTGGCGGATTTCATCGAGCGCCGCCTGGTGGACGCCGGCGAGCAGCGCGCACGGCGCGCCGTGCGCGAGCAGCTGGAGCGCGAGGCGCCCGAAGGCTGCGATCGAAGCGTGCTCCCCCGCGCCCGCGCTCGCCCACGCCGCGGCCCGCTGCGAAGCGGAAGCGCCCGGTTGCGGCTCCGCGGCGCGCAACGGCGCCGTCACGCTCGCGCCGCCGTCGAAGTACGGCCGCCCGATCGCGCACTCGCCGTTCGGCTGATCGTCCTCGACGAGGACCGAGTAGCAGCACGCGGGCTGGATCGTCCCGGCCTGCGTCGTGAGGTCCACTCGCGTGCCGCCGTTCGTCACTTCGACGATTTCGAGATCGTCGCCGCAGCGATCCGGCAAATACAGCTGCGCGGGCTCGACGGACTCCGGGCACGAAGTCTGCTCGGCCGGAACGTTCATGCAGCCCCGGTCCTCGAACGTCGAGTGACAGGCCGGCAGCGCCGCCAGGATAGACAAGAGCAAGGGACTCTTTCGCATTGGATCCTCCCGAGACCCCGAACAGCCTAGCACCCGTGCGAGCCGGCGCTCAGGCGCGGCTCCGCGTCGCCTCGCGCACGAGCGAGAAGTCGATGCCCTTGCCGCTCTGAAAGGCGCGCCGCAGCCGCTCGATCCGCGCGAACTCCAGCGGCCGGCCGCAAGCGCCGAAGGCTTCGACGAGCAGGCGCTTCTCGGCGCGCTTCAGGCGCCCGTCGAGCACCGCCGCCACCACCAGGAGATCCAGCGCGAAGGTCTGATCGGCGGGACCGAGCGCGCCGAGCTCGCGCAGAAAGAGGGCGGAGTCGTCGACGGCCTCGAAATCGATCGGCCCGAGGCGCTCGACCAGCACGCGCACGAGCGCCAGGTGGTTCGGATGAAAATCCTGCGTTCGTACGATCGCGCTCGCGACGGAGCGGAACGCCGCCGCGCGCCCTGCCGGCGTGGGTCGGCTGTCCGCGAGCGCTTCACCGACGAGCTGGCTCGCGGCGGACGGACCCATGGTGCGCAGCCGCGCCTCGCGCACGACGACGAAGCAGACGATCGCGTTCCAGACGGCGGTCACCGGGACGGCGGCGAGCTCGAACAGCGCGCGCGTCATGACTCGCCCGAGCAAGCTCCTGAGCGCGAGCTTCACGAGAAACGTCGTGACCGCGATCTTCGCCTTGTAGAGCAGCGCGGCGAGCGCCACGACCCAGCGCACGCTCTCGCGCCGAGGATCGATCCCGTAGGTGCGGTGTACCGGGTTCGGCAGCTCGAGCGCGGCGCGGGCGAGCGCGAGCGCCACGTCCCGCCGCTCGCCCGACGGCTCGCGCTCCGAGAGCTCGAGGCCCGCGGCGCTCGCGAGCTCGTGCACCGTACGCAGCGCGTCCCAATACAAAAAACCGATCTCCAAGATCGAGGCGACGATCGTGACCGCGACCACGACCGCCCAGAACTTCGCGCCGTCGGCCGCGCTCAGCGGCGCGCCGTCCGGACCGATGAAGCGGTGCGCCCAGATCGCGGCACCGGCGCTGGCCGCGCCCGAGAGCGCGCCCGCGAGCCCCGCGCGCAAGACCGCCTTGCGCTCGATGCGCCGGAGCTCGCGCAGCTCGTCGGCGTTGAGCACGTGAATCGGATCGTCGGGACCCGAGACCGCCGCGCGGGCGCGCGTCCGCCGCAGCACCGCGAGCCCGAACTTTTCGAGCAACGGCAGAGCGGGATCGGCGGGTCCGTCCATGGACGCTCAGCATAGCGAAACCTGGTACCCTGCCGCGCCATGCGAAACCCTCCTCGCCCTGCGCTCGCGGCTCTCTGGCTCTCTCTCGCGCTCGGCGCTTGCGACAGCAAGCCCGCGGCCGAGAGCGGCGCCGCCTCCACGGCGAGCGCCGCGCCCGCGCCCACGCCGACTCCGACGCCCGCCCCGACCCCGAGCGCCGAGGCTCCCCGCCCGCCGCGCCAGAAGAAGAAGCTTTCGGACTGTCCCGCCGGCAACGAGGTGAAGATCGAGAGCGCGGGGATCGAACAGGAGATCAGAAAGAAGCTCGAGAAGCCGAGCGGCGCCATCACCAAGGCCGACCTCAAGCGCGTGAAGTCGCTGAACATCTCGCAAGTGAAGGATCTGGCGGAGCTCGATCCCTGTCTGTTCACGCCGATGACGGGCCTGAAGGAGCTCTTCCTGGGCCCCGGCGACTACGACGACCTCTCGCCGATCGCGGGGGCGACGGGGCTCGAGTCCTTGCGCGCGTCGATCAACCAGGTGAAGGACCTCACTCCGCTCGAGAAGCTCACCAAGCTCGATCGGCTCGACCTCGGCCGCACGCAGGTGAGCGATCTCAAGCCGCTCGCGAAGCTCAAGAACCTGACCGAGCTCCAGCTCGACGACACGCAGATCGAAGACGTGACGCCGCTCGGCTCGCTCGAAAACCTCGAGAACCTCAGCATCAAGCGCACGAAGGTGAAGGACGGCTCGCCGCTCAAGACCCTCAAGAAGCTGAAGTTCCTGTACATCAACGGCACTCCCCTCGACGACGATCCCCTGAGCATCGGCCCGCTCCGAGGTCAGGGCACCAAGGTGATCAGCGAGTAGCGTCCGGCGTGCTGCTCAAACCAACGTGCCCGTAAACGTGCCCGAGAGCACCGGAGGTTTTGGCTCCGTTTGAACTTCTCGGGCACGGCCACGGGCACGGTTGCGGGTGGGAAAGCCCCCCCGACGAAACCTCACTTGAGCGGCTTGGGACCCGGCGTGGGCTTGGGTCCGGGATCACCAGGCTTGGGACCCGGGATGGGCTTGGGTCCGGGATCGGGCTTGGGCCCCGGTTCGGGCTTGGGCCCCGGTTCGGGCTTGGGTCCGGGATCCGGCTTCGGCCCGGGACCGGGCTTCGGCGGGTGCTTGTCGTCGTACTCCTTCGCCTTCTGGATCGAGCGCTTCACCTGCTCGAGCTGCTCGATGGCGTGTTTCCCGTGGCCGCCGTACTGGTTGTGATCGTTCGGATTGTACGCTTGTTTCAGAGCCGCAATCGCGCGGTCGACGTGAGCGTCGGCTTCCGAGAGCTTCGGATTCGACGCCCAGGCCCCCGCGGCGCCGATCAAAATCCCGAGGGGAAGTGAAAACAATAGGGTTCTTCGTGCTGGTGACAGCTTCATCAGATCCTCCGCGAGTCAGATGCTTAGTACTGGTACGCCCCCCGGCGGAGAGATCCTCCCTCGGGGAGTGACACGCGGCAAAAAAACGCCGTTCAGGCTTCGGCGACCGGACCGTCAGCCGGGGCGGGCGAACGCGCGATCAGCAAGGAAAGCAGCATGTCGCTGAGGACGTTGGTCATCGAACGGCCTCGCGCGATCACCCAATCCACCGTCAGCAGAAGCGGCAGGATTTCGAGGGGAAGCCCGACGGTGTTGAGCACGAGAGCGAGCGAAATGAAGCCCGCTTCCGGAACGCCCGCGACCCCCATCGCCGCCACCATGCACATGAAAGCCGCGAGCAGCTGTTGCCCGAGGGTGAGATCGATCCCGCTCGCCTGCGCGACGAACAGCACCGCCATACCCTCGTACAGAATGATGCCGTCGTTGTTGAAGTTCGTTCCCACGCAGGCGCCGAGCGTCGAGGCCGAGCGCGGCACGCCCAGGCGATCGAGCGCGCGCAGCGTCACGGGCAGCGTGGCCAGGCTGCTGTTCGCTCCGGCCGCGTAGGCGACGGGCTCCCAGGCCGCGCGCCAGAAGGTGCGGAGCGGTATGCGAATCAGCGCGACGAGCCACACGTGGTACGTGAAGGCGACGTGCAGCGCGAGCCCGCCGACGCCGACCGCGGTGTACACGAGCAGGCCGGCGAACGGCGCGTAGCCGTGCTCGCCGACCGCGCGCGTGACCACGCCGAACACCGCGAACGGGATCAGGCGGATCACCCAGCCGAGCGCGACCTCGGTCACGGAAAGCAACGTGGTGACCGCCTGCTCCACCGGGAGGTAGGTCGCCCGCCCCTCCGCAAGATCGCGGCGCTTCACGCGGCGCAGGCCGAGGCCGAACAGCAGCGCCAGCCCCACGATCGAAAGCACGAGGTTCTCGGCGAACGGCTCGACGAAGCTCGACGGCACGAAGCTCTTCAGCGTCGCCAGCAGATCGATCTTCTTCTCGGCGTAGGCCGCGGCCGCTTCACGAGCGCCCGGTGTGAACCCGGCGAGCGAACGCCCGGGGCGGAGCAGGTTCGAGATCAGAAGGCCGATGCCGAGCGCGATCGAAGCGTTGAGCGTCGCCCAGAACAGCAGCCGCAACGCCGAGCGGCCGC
>DASXWF010000177.1:0-2102 GCA_036503835.1 Polyangiaceae bacterium
GTACGGGCCGTTCGGGCCCGCGGGGTAGCCGAGCCAGGTCTCACCGCCGAGCACCAGGACCTCGCCACGCAGCTCGCTGAGCGAGCCGAGACCGACCAGCGTCGGATCGGCCTGGAGGCGCGAGAGCCAGACGGCGGGGCCCATCTTGCCTTCGTTGCTGAGCGCATCGAGCGAGCCGTAGACGCGTGTCACCGTGTTCGGCGGCGCGAACGGAGAGCGCGACGTGCCCGCGGCCGGTGTCAGCTTGGTTTGCTCGACGTGCTGCGAGCAAGCGAGCGCTAGGCACGACGCGAGGACGAGGGAGTGGAAGCGAAAAGTCATGTCAGAAACCTCCTAAGTCGCCGGTGCCGCCGAACGGCGACGTGCCGGCGAACGGGCTAGTACCGCCGACTGAGAATGTGCCGCCCGTCCCCGTGAAGCTGCCTCCGGTCCCGAGGCTGCCGGCGTCGCCCGGGGTCGAACCCCCGCGACCTCCAGTGCCGAACGTTCCGCCGACGCCCCCCGTGTCCGGGCCCGCGCTCGTACCGCCCGTCGCACCGCCACCGCCGCGGCCGTCCGCGTCGTCGCCGGACCCGATTCCGACGTTCCCCGGCGGTCCCGCGTCGCGCCCCGCGAACGTGAAGACGTTGCCGCAGGGGCCGTCTTCACAGGAATCGTCGTCGCCCGACGAACACGCGGAGAAGGACGCTACCAGCATGACGAACGCAGCGCCCCAGGAGAGCGATCGAGAGTTCCGTCGGGCCATGCCCGGAGATCTCGCAAGGACGATGCCAGACCCATCGGCCACGGCGGGCATTCAGACGCGCCCTGGGGAAGGGCAAGCGCCGGAACGTCGCGACGAGTCCCGGCGTGGCAAGAAGGCAACGCTCCGCTTCAGATCAAGTCGAAGCCGATCCGGAGCGTGAGCGTCGGCACGTAGCCGTAGGATTCGAAGGAGCGATCGATGCGGCGCACCGCTTCCGCCCGAATCGTAGGGTCATCGGGAGCGCCGCCGACGGGCGTGATGGTCGTGGCGGCATCGAGGGTTCCCACCACGCCGAGTCCCGCGGCGAGCACGAGCCTGCGCTGAATCTGAATCTGGTAGCCGAGCTCCGCCACCCAGAGGTCGAGCCCGGTCGTCGCTCGATAGCCGCCGCGCAACACCACCACGCCGGGAATGTCGATGTCGGGCAGATCGCGCGATGCGTTCAAGCGCACGTGTGCGTAGCCCGCATCGACGTAGAAACCGAGCTTTCGGAAGGGCCGAACGCCCAGCGTGACGCGCGCGGTGTTGCCGGAATACTCGACCAGACGGAGGACGCTCGCCGCGCGCGCGTCGTTCGTCGCGTTCGCGGCGATGCCCGTCAGCGTACCGATGTAGGCCTGCGGCACCCAGCCGTAGCTGCCGAACAGGCGCAGGCCGAACGGCGTCTCGATTCCAATCTGGGGTCCGACGTCGAGCGGAATCCGCGTGACGCCCTCCAGCGAGAGCAGCCACTGGTCCCTCACGTCGCGCTCGCGCTCGGAGCGCGCTGCAGAGCGCTCGCCGGAGTCGAACCGTGGGTCGCGCGCGGAGCTCATGCCGTCCAGGTTGGGGGACCCGGCGGCGGCGAACAGAACGAGTGCAATGTTGCCGATCACGGAACGGAAGGCAGCAAGACCCGTTCCAACGGCCGGAGCGAATTGCCCCATGCCGGCGCGGCTCGGCCCTTGCAATGACGGTCATCGTCATGGCGAGCCTATCGAGTCGCACGCAGCCTCATCCCCCCGATCATCACCGCTCGGCGGCGCCGGTGATTGCAATCGTCGCATTCGGTCTGCTCCTCGTCGCGACCGCATACGCCATCATCCGCTACGGCGCGGCGTCGCGTCCGCTCGTCCGGTCGCCGTTCGAAATCGGCGCGGCCCTCCCGGACGGAGGTGTTCCGGCGCAGGGACCGAGCACCGCCGCAGCCGTTGCAGGCGATGGCGATCCTGCGAGTGCGGCGCTCGACGAAGCCGCTCCTGCCGGCGAGGAGGAGGCCGCCGGCGAAGCGCCGCTCGAGCTCGATCAACGCCAGGGCGGCACCTTCGTAGCGCCGCCGGCTGCCGCACCGGGCGCGGCTGGACCCGCGGATGCGGGT
>DASXWF010000178.1:0-8676 GCA_036503835.1 Polyangiaceae bacterium
GCGCGCTCTTCGTCAGTAGACGTTCTGGGTGACGGCCGGGCTCTCGCGCTCGTTTCCGATCACCTCGGCCAGGATCTCCACGCTGCGCTCCGCGACCGACTCGGGCGAAACCGCGCGTCCGCCGAGCGCCGCGACCGACGACACTCCGTGCTCGCGAATCCCGCACGGAACGATGCTCGCGTAGAGCGAGAGATCGGGATCGAGATTGAGCGCGAAGCCGTGCATGCTGATCCAATGCGAGATGCGGACGCCGATGGCTCCGATCTTCACGGGTTCGCGCGCTTCCTCCGCCGTCGTGAAGCGAGTCGGCTCCGCGCTGTCCGCCCACAGTCCGACGTGCTTTTCGTGCCGGCCGGACTCCACCCCGAGCTCCGCGACCAGCCGCCGCATGGTCTCCGTCAGGTTCCGGACCCAGCGCCGTACGTCGCGCCGATCGGGCGAAAGATCCACGATCGGATACGCGACGAGCTGCCCGGGGGCGTGCAGGGTCACGTCCCCGCCGCGGTGAGTCGCGACGAGCTCGATGCCCGCGCGCTCGAGGCTCTCCTTCGAGGCGAGTACGTTCTCGGGCTTCGCGCCGCGCCCGAGCGTGATCACGGGCTCGTGCTCGAGCAGGAGCACGGTGTCGGGGATCGCGCCGGCCCTGCGCTCGGCGAGCAGCCGCTCCTGCAACTCGAGCACGGGACGATAACTCCTGCGCCCGAGCCAGATCGCGCGCAGCACCCGCGCTTCGGACGCCGCGGGCGCGTTCAAGGCCTCACTCCGGAACCTGCTCGCCGGAGTCGCGCGCGCGGTCGCGCTCGATCTCGATGCGCTCCACGAACGTGCCGGCGAGATCGGGGTCGAACTGCGATCCCGAGCAGCGCTCGATCTCGCTGATCGTCACGTCGTGCGGCAGCGCGCGCCGGTAGGAGCGATCGCTCGTCATCGCGTCGTACGTGTCCGCGATCGAGATGATGCGCGCGATCAGCGGAATGTCGCCCTTGGCGAGGCCGAGCGGGTAGCCGCGCCCGTCCCAGCGCTCGTGATGCAGGTACACGCCCGGCACGACCGGGCCGAGGAAGCGGATGGGATCGAGGATTTCCCGCCCGTACACCGGGTGGCGCTTGAAAATCTCGTACTCGTCCAGCGTGAGCTTCCCCGGCTTGTTCAGGTTCATCACGCAGCCGATCTTGCCGATGTCGTGCATCAGCGCCGAGTGCCGCACGACCTCGATGTCGTGCTCCGGCAAGCCGAGCCAGCGCGCGAGCGCGACGGCGTAGCGCGCCACGCGCTCCGAGTGGCCCGCGGTGTAGTGATCCATCTTGTCGATGGTGCGCGCCAGGCTCTGAATCGTCTGCTGGAACGTCGCCTGCAGATCTTCGTAGAGCCGCGCGTTCTCGATGGCCGCGGCGGCGCGCGAGGCGATGATGCTGAGCAGCTTGCGCTGGCCCTCGTCGAAGCGCCGGCTCGCCGTGAGCGAGATCACCGCGATCCAACCCATCAGCCGATCGCGCATCTTGAGCGGTACGACGGCGACGCTCGAGACCTGCCGCCCGGGGTGCTCCGCGAAGAGCTCCCTCGCGCGCGCGGCGTGCTCGACGAGCGGGGCTCCGATGCGGAGGCGCTCGGCGACGGCCGTGCGGTCGAGCAACCCGAGCTCCTCCCCGGCGGGCAGGTTCGCGGAAGCGGTGACGCTGCGCTGAAAGTACCCGCCCTCGCCGTTGTCGAGCCAGGTCGCGACCACGTCGGCGCCGACCTCGGAGAGCGCGCCGTCGGTCAGGGTCGCGATCACCTCGTCGAGCGAGAGGCTCGCCGCGATCGCCTCGCTCACCTTGTAGAGCGAGAGCGCTTCGCGCAGGCGCAGGTTCTCGGCCGTCAGGCGCCGCTTCTCGAGGCCGCGCTGCACGATGTGCACGACCTCCTCCACCTTGAACGGCTTCAGGATGTAGTCGTACGCGCCGCGCTTCATCGCGTCGATCGCGGTTTCGACGGTGCCGAAGCCGGTCATGATGACGGTCAGCGTGTCCGGGTGGGTGCGGGCGACCTCCTTCAGCAGATCGAGTCCGCCCATGCGCGGCATCTTCAGGTCGCTGATGACCATGTCGTAGCGGGCGCGCTCGAGCTCGCTCACGGCGCTCGAGCCGTCCTCGGCCGTGCGCACGATGTAGCCTTCCATGCCGAGGAAGTCGGCGATGATGTCGCGGATGAACTTCTCGTCGTCGACGACGAGAACCCGAGGCCTGTCGTCGGGAAAGCCCGAATCCAGCTGTGGCATGGCGGCGCCCAATGGCGAACCTTCAGGCTATCACGCTCACCCGCGGGAGCCGAGCAAGCCGCGTCGTCTCCCCAATCGCGGTGTTTTGCGTGTCGTTTTCAGCCGCGGGAACCGAGCAAGCCGCCGAGATCGCGGCGGGGGGAGGGATCGTGGGAGCGGAGGTAGCTCAGATTGAGACCGTTGATGAGGGCGTGCGCCGCCAGCGGCCCGGCCAGGGAACCCGTCAGCGCGAAAATCGCCCCGAGCGCGAGGCCGACGAGCGTCGCCCAGCCGGCCCACACCCAGCGGCTCGGGCCCGCCAGCTGATGCAGCACGCCGAACAGCAAGCCCTGGAGCCAGAGCCCGAGCCAGGGCTGGAGCAACCCGCGAAACAGGAGCTCCTCTCCCAGCGAGCTCGTCACGGCGAGCGCGACGATGCCGAGCAGGTCGAGGTCCCGCGCGAGCGGCCTGAGCTCTCGGTGCAGATCGCGCGCCCAGGCAAAGCGCGGGACGCTGAGCCGTGTGCCGATCGCGACCAGCGCGCCGAAGCAGACGCCGAGGGCGAGACTATAGAGGATGTCGCGTGGCGACCCCAGCGGAAGCCAGGGTGCCGGGAGCGAGAGCGGCAGGGCACCGCGAGTGCCGAGCGCGATGAGCGCTGCGAAGAGCGCCATGCCGGCATAGGCGGCGGCAAAACGGCCCCAGCGCGCCATTCCGGGGACTATGGCACGCGCTTTCTCCTCGCGCACTCCGGTTCGGAAATCGCGTATCCTCGGCCCCGGACACGTCGTGCCAGCTGCGTCGGAGGAGCTCAGCCGCTTCGAGGGGGCGCTCGATTTGGTCGACGCGATCGCCCGGCGCATCGCGCGCGAGCTCGGCGGTATGGCCGAGCTCGAGGAGCTCCTGAGCTTCGGTCGCGAAGGCTTGCTCGACGCGGCGCGAAAATTCGACGCGGCGCGCGGCGTCCCGTTCCGGGGCTACGCGAGTTTTCGGGTGCGCGGGGCGATCCTCGACGGCATCCGTTCGAACGCTCGCTTGCCGCGGCGGGTGCACGAGCGCCTGCGCGGGCTCGAGGCCGCCGCGCGCGTGAGCGAGGGAGCGCTCGAGGACGCTTTCTTGCCGCCACCGCCCGGCGCGACCGCCGAAGATGCCGGGCGCGCCCTGAACGATCACTTGGCGGCCATGGCCACCGCCGTCGCGATGGGACTGCTCGCCTCGACCGCATACGGAGACGACGGCGAGCGGGTCCCCGTAGAGGTCGGAGCTTCGCCGGAAGAGGCGCTCGCGCACGAGGAGCTGCTCGACGTCGTGCGCCGCGGCATCGAGGAGCTGCCTCGCGAAGAGGCCGAGCTCGTGCGCCGGCACTACCTCGAGGGGGAGCGCTTCGACCTGGTCGCCAAGGAGCTCGGCCTGAGCAAGAGCTGGGCGAGCCGGCTGCACACGCGAGCCATCAAGCGCCTCACCGAACGCCTGAAACCACGGTCGGGCTGAGTCCTTGGCCCGTTCTCGCGACCGCGCGCGGGAGCCTGCTAAAGTGGCCGGGATGCCTTCCGCCGACCCGGTGCCGCCGCGCGGCGAGCGCGTTCTCGTCGCCATGAGCGGCGGCGTCGACTCGTCCGTCGCGGCCGCTCGCCTGGTGGCCGAGGGTTACGAGGTGGTCGGGGTGACCTTGCACCTCTGGGACTACCCCGACGACGGCAGCGTGCGCGGTCGTTGCTGCGCCCCCGAGGACGTGCACGACGCGCGCCGCGTGGCGGACCGGCTCGGTATCCCGCATTACGCCTTCGACCGGCGCGAGCTGTTCCGGCGTACCGTCGTGGAACCCTTCGTGGACGCGTACGTCGGCGGGACCACGCCGAGCCCGTGCGTGCGCTGCAACCGCGGCGTCAAGATCCCCGAGCTTCTGGCGCTGGCGCGCTCGCTCGGCGCGGAGCGCGTCGCGACCGGGCACTACGCGCGCATTCGCCGGCAGGGCGCGCGCTACGAGCTCCACCGCGCGCGGGATCGGGAAAAGGACCAGAGCTACTTTTTGCACATGCTCGGGCAGGAAGAACTTTCGCGCCTGCTCTTCCCGCTCGGTGAGCTCGACAAGGCGAGCGTGCGCGACGAGGCACGCACGCTCGCTCTGCCGGGCGCCGAGAAGGGCGAGAGTCAGGAGCTCTGCTTCGTGCCGACGGGGCGCTACGACGCGTTCGTGGCGGAGCGCGCGCCCGATCGGCTGCGGCCCGGCCCCATCGTGGACGACGCGGGCAAGCAGGTGGGCCGGCACGAGGGTGTCCACGCCTTCACGGTCGGACAGCGCAAAAACCTGCGCGTGGCGCTGGGACATCGCGCCTACGTCGTCGGCATCGACGCGGCCTCGGCCACGGTGAAGCTCGGCGATCGCCAGGCGCTGCTCGCCGATCGCGCGCTGCTCGACGAGCCCAGACTCGCCGCCGGCGTCGAGCCGCCGTTCGAGTGCGACGTGCTCGTGCGCTACCGCGGCGGCGCGCACCCGGCGCGCGTGCGGGGCAGTGGTTCCGCGCTCGAGCTGGAGTTCACGGAGCCCGTCGCCGCCGTCGTGCCCGGCCAGTACGCGGTGTTCGTGAGCGGCGATCGCGTGCTCGGCGGCGGCGTGATCAGGGAGGCCAGCTGATGCGAGGCTCCGGCTGGCTCCTGTTCGCGCTGCTCTCGCTCGGCTGCACGGTGGGAGAAGGCGAGGGCTGGGTGAAGAGCGACGAGCTCTACGTCGACGAGTGCTGGGACGGTCCGTTCGATCTCGGTCCGGATTTCTTCGCCGCCAATTCGTTCGAACGCGGCAAGGCGCTGATGATTCGCGTACAGCGCGGCGATGCCATCGAGGAGATGTCCGACGGTCTGATCGTCAACATCGCCGATCTACCGACGCAGCGCGCGCTCGTGGGAACTCCGCTCGAAGTCGGCTTGCCGGTGGGCGTGACGCCGCCGGGCGTCCCGGTCGTGTTCGATCCCGATCCGGCGCCCGTGAACCTGAGCGTGTACCTGCACAACAGCTGCCACGCGCAGAACGGCGCCGTGTATTCGGTGGGGGGCACGATCACCTTTCGCTCGCTGTTCAGCGGCGATCCTCAGGAAACCGAGGGCGACGAGCGGCTCACCGAGGCGAGCTTCGACGCGAGCTTCGCCGATCCGCGGCTGCTCGTCGGCGATCCCGTCGCGGACGCCGCGGTCACGAGCCGGGTCACCGGCTACTTCCGATTCTTCTTCCAGCGCGGTCAGCCGGCACAGCCGTTCTGACGCGGAGCGGCCGCCTTGATCACTCCCGTCGACGACCGACTCCGCCGCGAAGCGGCGCACTTCGGCTTGCGCTTCCGCTGCGAGGAGTGCGTGCATTTCGCCCCGGAGCGCGCCGCCTGCGGCAACGGCTATCCGACGGAACCGCATCGCGGCGTGGAGCTCGGGACACGCACGGCGCTCGAGTTCTGCAAGGAATTCGAGCTCGCGTGAGCTCCCATCCGCCCACCCTGATCACGCTCGCCACTCGCGCCCTGCGCGAGGAGTGCGCCGTGAGCGAACGCGATCGTATCCTCGTCGCCGTTTCCGGGGGGCCGGACTCGATGGCGCTCCTCGACGTGCTGGCCAGGCTCGCCAAGAAATTCCGATTTTCGCTGTGCGCCCACGGCGTGGATCACGGCCTGCGACCCGAGGCTCCCGCGGAGCTCGCGCTCGCGGCCGCGCACGCCCGGACCCTCGGCGTTCCGTTCGCGACGACGCGCGTGAGCGTGGCCGCGGGCGGCAATCTCCAGGCGCGCGCCCGCGGCGCTCGCTACGAAGCGCTCGAAGCCGCCGCGCGCGCCGGCTCGGCGACGTTGCTCGCCACCGCGCACCACGCCGACGATCGCGCCGAGACCGTCCTGCTCCGGCTCCTGCGCGGCGCGGGGCCGCGCGGGCTCGCGGTGCTCCCGGCGCGCGACGGCGCGCGCATCCGCCCGTTCTTGCGCGCGCGGAAGAGCGACATCCTCGCGCACCTGTCGCGCCATGCGCTTCCCTTCGCCGTCGACCCCTCGAACGCCGACCCGCGCCACCAGCGCGCGCGCGTGCGCGAAACGCTCTTGCCGTTGCTCGTCGAGCTCTCGCCCGGCATCGTGGGGCACTTGAACGCGCTCGCCGACGCGCTCTCCACCGACGAGCCGCCCGCCGAGCTCCGCGACGGAGCCGTCCGCGTCGCGCTCGGACGCGCGCAGCGGCTCGCCGTCGCACGCGCGAGCGCCCTCGGACAGAAGCGAGCGCGCATCTGGCTCTCCGGTGGTCGCGAGGCTCGGCTCGTCGCCGGCGAACGCACCGAGCGCGGAGCGAGCGCGCGCGGGCACTCCAAGCGTTAACTACGCGGAGCACGAGCGAGGCGTTTCGCAGCGCGTCGAGGAAGCCTTCGACACGGCGAATCCTCGCGAAGGCTGCGACTGCCCCCTACAGTCCGGGAGCCGGCGAGCCGTCACCCATCGGTGAAATGCCGTTCCCACGCGTTTTCCCGTGCCCTCCTGCCCCACTGATTGGCGCTCGCGCTTTTCGGTGGTCGACGAGGGGGGATGGGGGTGGCATGCTACCCCAACCGGTCTTAAAGGATCTCAGGTGAGGCAACCCCACAAAACACTCCTGCTTTGGGTCGTGCTGATCGTCGCCTTCCTGGCGATCTGGCAGCTCTTGAACGACGCCGAGGGGCCGCAGCGCCAAGAGATTTCCTACAGCGACTTCATGTCGCTCGTGAAAGCTCCCCGCGATCAGCGCCACATCGACGAGGTCGAGATTCGCGATCGCGACTACGCGTTCACGATCAAGAACCCCGGCGGCAAGGGCGCGCCGGAGCGCGGCCGCACCGTCGGGCCGAGCGAGGACTCGGCGCAAGAGCTCCTGAAGAACAGCGTGAAGGTCACCTTCCAGAAGGACGAGGGCGGGTCGTTTCTCACGCCCCTGCTCACGATCCTCCTGCCGATGTTGTTCGTGATCGTGATGTTCTACCTGTTCATGCGGCAGCTGCAGGCCGGCGGCGGCAAGGCCATGAGCTTCGGCAAGAGTCGGGCGCGCCTGCTCAGCGAATCGCAGAACAAGGTGACGTTCGCCGACGTCGCCGGCATCGACGAGGCCAAGGACGAGGTCGAGGAGATCATCGCCTTCCTCAAGGACCCGAAGAAGTTCCAGCGCCTCGGCGGCCGGATCCCGAAGGGCGTCCTGATGATGGGGCCGCCCGGCACGGGCAAGACGCTGCTCGCGCGCGCCATCGCCGGCGAGGCGGGCGTGCCGTTCTTCAGCATTTCCGGCTCCGATTTCGTGGAGATGTTCGTGGGCGTCGGCGCGAGCCGCGTGCGCGACTTGTTCGAGCAGGGCAAAAAGCACGCGCCCTGCATCATCTTCATCGACGAGATCGACGCCGTCGGGCGCCACCGCGGCGCCGGTCTCGGCGGCGGCCACGACGAGCGCGAGCAGACCTTGAACCAGCTGCTCGTCGAGATGGACGGCTTCGAGTCGAACGAAGGCGTGATCATCATCGCCGCCACGAACCGTCCGGACGTGCTGGATCCCGCGATCCTGCGCCCCGGCCGCTTCGACCGCCGCATCACCGTGCCGCGTCCCGACATCCGGGGCCGTGAAGGCATCCTGGCGGTCCACACCAAGAAGGTGCCGCTCGTCGGCGACGTCGACCTGTCCATCCTCGCGGCGGGGACGCCCGGCTTCGTCGGGGCGGATCTCGAGAACCTCGTGAACGAGGCGGCCCTGCTCGCCGCGCGCCAGGACAAGGACGCGGTATCGATGGAGGACTTCGAGCTCGCCAAGGACAAGGTCCTGATGGGCAGTGAGCGCCGCTCGATGGTGATGAGCGACGCCGAGCGCCGGACCGCGGCCTGGCACGAAGCCGGCCACACCATCATCGGCAAGCTCGTGCCCGGGAACGACGCCGTGCACAAAGTCTCGATCATCCCGCGCGGCGCCGCCTTGGGCGTCACCATGTTCCTTCCGACCGAGGACCGGCACCTCATGACCCGCGAGCAAACGCTCGCCCGCATCGCCATGGCGCTCGGCGGCCGGGTCGCGGAGGAGGTCGTGTTCCAGGAGGTCACGACCGGCGCGCAGGACGACATCAAGCGCGCCACGCGCCTGGCCCGCGCCATGGTCTGCGAGCTCGGCATGAGCAACAAGCTCGGCCCCATCGCCTACGGCGAGAACGAGGAAAGCGTCTTCCTCGGGCGAGAGATGTCCTCCCGTCGCGAGGACTACTCGGAAGACACCGCCCGGGAGATCGATCAAGAAGTGCGCAGCATCGTCGCCAGCCAGCACGATTTGGCGCGCAAGGTCATCCAGGAGAACCGCGAAAAGCTCGATCGTCTGGCGACCGCCCTGCTCGAGCGCGAGACCCTGGACGCGGAAGAGATCAGCGCCGCCCTCGAAGGCCGCGAGCTGCCTCGCCGCCAGCGCGTCATCATCCCCAC
>DASXWF010000179.1:0-3394 GCA_036503835.1 Polyangiaceae bacterium
AGGCGGTCGGGGCAGGCGATGGATGGATCCGAAAAGGAGGACGCGCATGGTGCAAGATCCAGAGCACGCGCTCGTGGAGGCTCAGCTTCGTGCAGCGCGTGAGCGCGGTGACTTCGACGAGTTGCGGGGCCGTGGAAAGCCGCTTCAGCTCGACGACCTCGACCACCTGTCCCCGGAGCAGCGCTTCGAGGCTCTGCTCATGAGGAGCCTCGGCGAGGTCCCTGCCAAAGTTGCCTTGGTGCGCGAGATCCGCGCCTGCCGCGCGCTGATCGAGCACAGCGCCTCCGAGCAGGAGCGCGAGAGCGCGCAGCTCGCGATACGAAAGAAGGTCAACGAGCTTCAGCGCCTGTTGAACGACGATCGCTAGATGTATTTCGCGACCAGCAACGAACCGCTCCGCGCTCCGAAGGAGCGCTCGGAGCTCCTCTACGGCCGCTTCTCGTCGCCGTGCTGCGAGCCGGCTTGGGTGTCGTCGAGGGCTTTTTTGAGAGTGCTCACGAACGCGCGGACGGGCGCGGAGCCGGCGATCCGCTTGGCCCACTCCGCTGACCGCAGCTTGTCCCACGCGGGCACGAGGACATTGTCCCACGCGGGTGCGAAGAGAGCTCGGCGCTTCCCACCGTTGGCAGGAGCCGGCCCCTCGGGCGCCGCCGAGGGCTCGGAGGAGGCCGGCGGTGTGGCAGGCCGACCGGGCACGGGGAGGTCATGAATGGAAGCCGTTCGTTGGCGATTGCTCGGTTGCATGGCGGGCGCTCCTATTTCGACTACGCAGTGGAGATCCTCACCGCAAGGAGCGTGCCTCGTCTCGAATCCGCACACATTGCGCGCCCGCCGTCCGATCGAACGCAACCCAGAGGATGGATCGGCTCGGTCACCAGGCAGAATGCGCGCGCGCGTTCGCATTTTGCCGAGGGTGCATCGGAGATCCGCTCCGAAACGCCGCGCACCCGAGCACGATATCCTCGCTTCTCACTTCACGCTCAGCTCGTTCTCGACGCTGGCGACTCCCACCACGGCCGCGCAAATTTGGGCCGCGCGCACCTTCATCGGTTCCGTGGGAACGCTGCCCGAGAGCCTGAGTTCGCCGCTCAGGACGCGGATCTGCACGTCGCGGGAGTCGACGCCGGGGTCCGCGGCGAGCCGTACGTGAGCAGCCTGCCGGGCACGTTCATCCGGCAGGATGTAGCCATCGCCGGGATCCCGCGGAGACTCGAGCTCGCGCCGCACCCACTCGCTCAAGCCGCGTGTCGCTTGGTATCCCCACCACCAGCTCATGACCATCTCCCGCGCGACATCTACGGAGCTTCGCTCGACGGCGAGCCCGTCAGTTTCGTGAGAGCGAGCTCGAGCTCGTTCCAGGTGCTCTCGACGCCCGCCTGGATGATCTCCCATTTCTCGCTGCTCTCCGCTGTTTTGAGCTCGTCGAGCTTCGCCCGTGCCAGCTGGTATTTGCCCTTCAGCTCGTCGACCCGCTTGTGATAGTCGAGCGTCGCCTCCACAGCGGCCACGTCGGCCTTGGCCACGAGTTGGTCGAGCTTTTCGCCCCACTGCGAGAGCTGCGTCTCCATCTTTGCGACGTGCAGTTCCATGGTTTCCATGAGGTCCCCCTCCATCCCTCTTCGCCCGTCGCCGCGGCGGCTCCCGTGCCGGGGGCTCCCCCCAGATGGGCTCCTCCTGGCGCCTAGCAGCAAGCTTGCAGCGCTCGAGCCAGCAGAGAAAAGTGATGAAAGTCGTGCGTTTGTGGATGGGATCGCGCGTGAGGGAGTGGCCGGTTCAATCAAGATGATGCACCCTCCATTTCAATTCGAATGATCTGGGGGCGTGATGCGAGCCGATGATTTGGACCACGAGGAGCTGCTGGAGCTCGACCCGGACGGCGGCTTGATCCGCTTCGCCGGACAGCGCGCGCTGGTGCTCGATGCGGTGGCGATGGGGCTCCTGCGCAAGTATCTCGTCGAGAACTTCGGACTGACCGCCGCCCGCACGGTGCTCACGCAGTTCGGCTTTGCGCACGGTTGGCGGATGGCCGAGGCCATGCAGGCCGCGTTCAAATGGGACAGCGACGAAGACTGGCGCCGTGCCGGCGCGCGCATTCACACCCTCCAGGGCCTCTTCCGCGTCGAGTCGGGAGGCAAGGATCCGCTCTCCAAGTCGGGTACGATGCTGGTCGCCTCGTATGAGGCCGAGCAGCATCTCTTGCACTTCGGTCGCTCCGACGCGCCCATGTGCTGGACCATCTCAGGCCTCATCAGCGGTTATCTCAGCCGCACTGCCGGCGAGGAAATCTACGTGCTCGAGGACCGCTGCATGGGCAAGGGCGACGCGGCCTGCCATCTGTTCGGCCGCGCGCGCGAGGAGTGGGGCGACGAGCGGGCCGAGGAGCTGCGCTTCTTCGAGCCGAACCGCCTCAAGGAGTGCCTCGAGGTCTCGCTCCACCGCGTCACGGAGACCTTGAAAGCAGCGGAGCGCAAGCTGCGCGCGCGCCAGCGCGCGCTCGTGCGCGTGGCGCCCGACGTCGCGCAGCCGTTGGGCATCGTCGCCAACAGCCCCGGCATGCGCCAGCTCGTCGACTTGACGCGCCGCGTGGCCAAGGTCGATTCGACCGTGCTCATCACCGGCGAGAGCGGCTCGGGCAAGGAGCGGGTCGCGCGGCTGGTCCACGAGGAGTCGACACGCGCGGCGGGCGCGTTCATCGCCGTCAACTGCGGCGCGATCACGGAGACGCTGCTCGAAAGCGAGCTCTTCGGCCACGCGCGCGGCGCATTCACTGGCGCGACGCAGGATCGACCGGGTCTGTTCGAGGCGGCGAACGGCGGGACGCTGCTGCTCGACGAGGTCGGCGAGGTCTCGTCCGGCATGCAGGTCAAGCTGCTCCGCGCGCTGCAGGAGCGCGAGATCCGGCGCGTCGGCGAGAACAAGAGCCGGCGGGTCGACGTGCGGCTCGTGGCCGCGACCAACCGCGATCTCGCCCAGTGCGTCGCGGCCGGCAGCTTTCGGCAGGATCTGTACTACCGGCTCAAGGTCGTGGAGCTGCACGTGCCGCCGCTGCGCGAGCGCAGAGACGACGTGTTGCCGCTCGCCCGCGTGCTGCTCGGTGACGCCGCACTGCGGATGAAGCGCAAGATCTCGGGCCTCGCCCCGGGCGCCGCTGATCAGCTGCTGCGCTACGCCTGGCCAGGCAACGTGCGCGAGCTCGAGAACGCGATGGAGCGCGCCGTCGCGCTCGCGCGCGCCAGTCGCGTCGAGGTCGAGGACCTGCCCGAGGAGATCCGCCGCGCGTTTCCGGTTCCCGTCGCCACCAGCGGAACGGTGCGACCGCTCGAGGACATCGAGAAGGACTACATCCTGTCCGCGCTGGAACTGAACGCTGGCAACCAGACGCGCACGGCCCAGC
>DASXWF010000180.1:0-6776 GCA_036503835.1 Polyangiaceae bacterium
GTCGGCGTTCATCTTGATCTCGAGCTCGGAGAGAGGCAGCTCGAAGAGCATCACGTTCGCGGTGGTCGCCACCAGGTCGTGCTTCATGAAGTCCTTGCTGACCGCGCTCCAATCGATCGTGAGGTCGGACTCCGGCTTCACGCTCACCGGCGGAAGCGTCAGCGTGCTCGAGAACGAGTAGTTGTTCACCTCGTTCGCGTTGATGGTCATGCTGTTGCACGAGGAGCCGCCTCCGCTGCCGCCAGGGGAAGTGCCCGAAACACCGGAGCCTCCTGACCCGCCGGACCCGCCGGACCCGCCGTTGTTCGCCGCGTCGTCGTCGCCAGCGCTTTCGCCGCAGCCCGCCGTCGAAAGAAGAAAAGCCATCAGGATCGAAACGTGCACGTGCTTCATGATCGGTCTCGCGTTTCTCGCTCGTTTAATAAGGGAGCAAACCGTAGCAGGCTAGCGGGGAGGCGGCCCGTACAGCGTCTTTCGCTTCTGGATGTAGCCGTACTGGCCGTTGGAGGGGAAGGTGATCTCCTCGATCACGGTGCCGTCCGCGCCGACCTCCTGGAGGACTCCCTGGGTGGAGCAGGCGACGATGGTGTTCCCGTTCTCGAGGCGCTGCACGTCGCCCATGATCGCGTTCTTCTCGCCGGTATCGAAGGTCCAGGCGCGCTCGCCGGTCATCGCGTCGAGGTCGAGCAACATCTCGATAGCCTTCGAGTTGTTGGGGTTCGCGTCGTTGTTGAAGAACACGAAGCGATCGGGACCGATGTAGTCGATGCCGTGCTGGTTGGTCCAGGTCGTGCCCATGCCCATGAACTGGTTGGTTTCGCCGCCCATCACCCAGATCACCTCGCCGCTGCGCTTGATCTTGGTGATGTTGTTGTTCTGCAGGTCCGAGAACAGGTAGCCGCCGTCCGGAGCTCCGTCCTCGGGCGGGAAGTACTCGATCGCGTTCAGGTGGCAGGGCCCGCTCGCACCGTGGGCGGTTTGGGAATTCGTGACGAGCTTCACCATGCCCGTGGCCGGATCGTACTCCTTCACGTCGTCGCAATTGCCGGACTCGGGATAGGCGTAGAAGGCGACCGTCTCGTCCGGAAGAACCGTCATCTGGTGGTTCTGACCGACGAACTTCATGCTCAGATCTTCGTCCATCAACCCGTCCATCGTGAGGCGATGCACGTGTGCCCCGTTCGCCATCTCGGGCACGTGGGCAGAGTTGATCCACATGTACTGGCCGTCGTAGCTCGGACGCACCCCCGTGACGTCGTGCGGCAGGAGGTACGCCCACACGAAGTCTCCGTCCTTGTCGATGATGTAAGCCGGCGAGCCCGCCGTGCCGGCGCGGCTGTACTGGCCCGTGATCAGGAAGCCGCCGTAGAGTTTCGACGCATCCGTCGTCTCGATGTCGAGCACGGGAAGCCCGCTCGCCAGAAATCCCGTCATGATCGTCTGATCAGGCCCCGCACACTCGCCGGCCGGCGAAGTCACGACGATCCGGTAGTGGTACGTCGTGTCCTGCTTCATGCCGAGAAGCAGGGTGCGGTTGCTGGCGGCCAGGGTCGTGACCGGCGCCGAGTACTCGTACGTGGTGTCGCGACCGAAATCGATGCGCGCGGCGGTCGCGCCCGCGACGGTGGTCGCCCACTCGACGATGCCGACGGTCGCGATCTTCTCGCTCACCGTCGAGGAGCTGATCGTGATCTCGGTCTCGCACGAGGTCGTGGCTCCGGTGCCCCCGGTGCTGCCGGCGGTCCCGGTGCCCGCCGCACCCGACGCGCTACCTCCGATCGAAGTACCGGCCGTTCCCGTTCCCGCGGTCCCGGTCCCGGCCGAGCCACCCGTGGGCGGCCGGCCCGCGGTGCCCGCACCGGAGCCGCCGCTCGAGTTGCCGGCCATTCCCGCCGCGGTGCCTGCGCTGCCGCTCGTGCCCGTACCGGCGGTCCCGCTATTTCCCGTGCCGGCCTGACCGCTGCCGCCGGTGCCCGCAGTGCCGGACGTGCCGGCGTCGTCGTCACCGCCCGATTCACCGCAGCTGACGGTCGCGATCGCAACAAGAGAACCCAAAAGCATCCATCGTCTCATGTGAAGCCTTTCCTCGTCCTTCGTCTCTTCGTCCACGCTGCGGTCACGGCCGCTTCAAGTCTCGTACCGGATCCCGGAATGAATCAGTCCGAAAGCCCGCCTTGGCACGCCGTTGCCTGTGACGCCTGCTGACTCACGTCCGTGATTCGCAGCGACGTCTCGCTGGCACCGAAGGCCTCGGCTTTGAGCGTCAAGCACATGACCGCGCCGTCGTGAGGACAGGCTTGGCACGGCGCCGGAGGATCGACCTTCTCGCGATTCGAGAGCGTGTCGCACAGCATCTGCGCCGTGGGCGTCTCACCGGCGCCGACGAGCTGCGTGAAGAGCGGAGCAACGTCGCGCGCGTCCAGCGTCGCCTCGAACTCGCCGTCCATGCCGACGACACCACCGACCGGCAGCACGTCGGTGAACTTCAGATTGCGCACCGTGGCGCTGACGTTGAGGTCCTCCGCCAGGTGGCGGATGTTCATGGGGAAAGCCGCCGCCGAGATCACGTTCCCCGCACCGCTGATCGTGCTCGTCGGGTTGCACGTGTCCTGCATCGCGGGGGGATCGGTGTCGTCCACGTCGAGGGCGAGCGTCCCTGCCTTGACGTCGTACGAGCTCGTCGAGGTGCCATTCACCTCGAGCAGGAAGCCGGGAACGTACGGGGCGAAGTCGAGCACGACCTGACCGCGCGGCTCGCTCCAGTGCCGCTCCGCGAACTCGACGAGGTAGGTCTTGCCGTTCCATTCGTTGGCGGTGGGGGTGCCGTCGCCACCGTCGTCGTCATCACCGCCGCTGCAGGCGACGCAGAAGGGAAGGAGCAACGTGAGAAGCTTCGACGCGAGGAGATGTAGTTTCATCAGTATTCGAAACGGGGTTTGGAAGAATTGGGATGGGCCGAACGGCTGGAGATGACTTCGAGGAAACGTAACCTTAGAAGTACCCGTCTGCCGGTCGCGGATGCGGTTTGCCTGCGCTTTTGATCGTCTTGAAAAATTCCGAGTGCGCACTCGCGCGCCACACCGTGCCGGTGCGGCGACGGAAATTCCCGCTCGCCCCTCGTTTGTATTTGCGATCGTGAATTCAGTGCAGTGCACCGAGCCAGAACACTCTATCGAATGAGTAGGAATTTCGAGGTCAGTGGCTCGAATTAGCGAGAACCAGATAGTCTAGTCTTCAAGTAGAGATTCGTGGAGATCAGGGCTCGCGCAAGAGATCGTCCAGCGTCTGCTCTCCATCCTTCTTCTCGACTGGGGGCTCGTCCTTCTTCGGCTCGGCGGCGGGCTTGGGCTCGCCGAGCAGATCTTCGAGCGTCTCCCCGCCGCTCGGCGCCTCGGACGCCGCGGGTGCCGGAGCTCCCGCATCGGAATCGGCGGGTACTCCCGCCGACGAAGCGCCGGGGGCGTTCGCGCGCTCGGCCTTCGCTGCCTTCGCCGCTTCGGCCTCGAGATTGATGGGAGCGGACAGGCGCGAGCTCCAGATCGAGAGCTTCGGCACGTAGCTCACGAGCATGAGCGTGGCGAAGAGCAGCACGACGAACGGGATGACGGCTCGGTAGATCACCGGCAGCGGTTTCTCGAAACGGAAGCTCGAGATGAACAGGTTCAGGCCGAGCGGCGGAGCGAGGTACGCGATCTCGAGGTTCAGAAGGAAGATCGCCGCCAGGTGGTAGGGATCGATGCCGAAATGCACGCCGATCGGGGCGATCAGCGGCGGCACCACCACCACCGCCGAGAAGATCTCCATCAGCATGCCGACGATCAGCAAAAAGACGTTGATCACCAGCAAGAACGTCCACTTCGACCCGATGAAGGTCTGCATCCACTCGAGTAAGAGCTGCGGGACGTTCGCCTGAACGAGGTAGGCGGTGAAGCCGACCGCCATCGCGAGGATGACCAGGATCGCCCCGACCAGCACCACGCACTCGTTGATGATCTTGGGCAGCTGCTTGAGCTTGATGTCCTTGTAGACGAACACCTCCACGACCAGCACGTAGAGGGCCGTGAAGGCCGCGGACTCGTGGATGCGCAGCACGCCCGTGGCGAGGCCGCCCACCAGCACCGGCGGAAGCAGCGCCTCCCATTTCGCGTACCAGAGCGCCTTCAGCGCGACCTGGGCGTCGAAGGGCGTGCGCGGGACGCCGGCCCGGGTGCCGACGATCGCTCCGTAGACGGAGAGCGCGAGCACGACCAGGATTCCGGGGACGAGCGCGGCGGTGAATAGCCCCTCGATGTCGAGGCCGCTCACGACGCCGTAGAGGATGACGGGAACGCTCGGCGGGAACAGCACGCCCAGCGAGCCGCCCGTCGTGACGAGCCCGAGGGAGAAACGCTCGTTGTACCGCTCGGCGACGAGCGCCGGGTACAGCAGCGCGCCGATCGCGACGATGGTGACACCGCTGCCGCCGGTGAAGGTCGTGAAGACCGCCGAGGCCATCAGGCAGACGATGGCGAGGCCGCCGGGGATCCAGCCGAAGAGCGCGCGCGACACCGAGACCAGGCGCTCGGGTGCCTTGCTCGAAGCGAGCGCGACGCCGGCGAACGTGAAGAGCGGAATCGTCACGAGCAGCGGCGAGTCCGCGAACTTCGCGCTGAACATGTCGTTCGCGGCGCTGCTCAGCGGCGTATCGGGCAAGAGCGAGAACAGCCAGACCGACAGGCCGCCGAAGATCAGGTAGACGGGCGCGCCGCAGAGCGCGAGCGCGAGCATGGCGACGATCGCGACCAGAACCATCAGCCGGCTCCTTTCGGACCGTCGTCGTCCGACTTCGGCTCGTCGTCCTCGGCGGCGCCGTTCAGCTCGCTCGACTTCGCGCCGCGCTCGCTTTCGGGCTTCGACGGCGCGTGAGCGGGCGTGTCGATGGTCGCGGGGTCGGTCGGCTTCTCCGCGTGGTGAAACGCGGGAGTTTCACCGCGCGATAGCGCGAGCGCGAGGCCGAGCGCGCGCGCGATCAGGCGCACTCCGATCACCACGAACATGATCGGCGCGATCAGCTGCGCGACGCCCTCCCCCGTCGAGACCGGAACGTGCAGCGCCGCGAGCCCCGCTCGCAAAGCGCAGAGCACGCCCGGACGGTGGAGGTTCGCCGCGAGGTCCGGCGGCGCGTCGCAGACGTGAACCGAGCCGGCGGGCGTGATCGTCACGTAGTCGAACGGAACGGCGGAGTCGGCGACGACGCAGGCCTCGAAGAACACGCGCGCGAGAGTGAACGCGATGACACCCGCGCCGAGCGAAGCGACCGTCCGCAAGATCGCGGACACGCGCGCCGACGCGAGTCGCGGCAAGAGATCGACCGCGATGTGCTTGACTTTGTGCGTCGCGAGCGAAGCACCGAGAAACGCGATCCAGAGCGTGCCCTTCTGGAGCGCCGCGTCCACCCAGGACAGGCTCTGCACCACGGACTGCGCCCAAGCGATGTTGCGCTCGGCAATGTTGGAGAACAGCGCCTGAAGCGAAGCGACGAACACCATCCCGAGCAGGACGACGACGGCGAGCCCGCTTTCGACGCGAGCGACGCGCTCATCGAAACGCCGGAGACTTTCCACGGGGGGGCGAGGCTAGTCGCACACTCGCCCCAGCTCAACAGCGAGCACTCAAATTAGAGGAGCTACTGCGAGCGTCGGCGACGAAACACTCGTCGACGACGCGCCGAGTCAGCCGGCTGCGGCCGCGATGTCTTCGACGCGCTTCAGGAGCTCGGGCGTGTACAGATTCACGAGCGACTGGCGTGCCTTCTTCAGCACGGCGTCCCACTCGCCCTGTTTCGCGGCCACGCTGATCGGCTTCACGCCCTTGCCGACGATGGTCTTGAAGGCCGTCTCGTCGTCGTTTCGGATCGCCTTGGCGAGCGCCTGCTGCGCCTTTTCTCCGGTCTCGAGCAGGGCCTCCTGCAGCGGCCCGGGCAGGGACTTGAACTTGTCCTTCTTCACGACCATCGCGCCGATCACGATGCCGCGCGGCTCCTGCGTGACGAACTGAGCCTTTTGGTACCATTGAAAGGCGATCGCCGCGATCGAGGTGCCCGGAAACGCGTTGATCTTGCCCGTGTTGAGCATCGGGTAGACCTCGGGCAGACCGACCGGGACACTGTTCACGCCGCCGACCGCGGTCAGCACCGATTGCCAGGTGGGATCGTCCTTCCAGGCCCACATCTGCAGACCTTGCATGTCGGTCGGCGTGGTGATCGGCTTGTTCGAAAAAATTCGACCCTGGCCGGCATCGCCCCAGCCGAGGAACTTGAAGCCGTCGGCGTCGAAGTAGCCGTCGAACTCCGAACGCATCTTGGTGCGGACGGCGTCGATGCGCGCGTAGTTGTAACAGACGCCCGGCGCCTGGAGGACGAGACAGCGCGTCGTCTGCTTGCCGAGCTGCCAGAGGCCGCTCGTAGTGATGGCGGCCGCGTCGATCTGACCGGCGTGCATCTTGCGCACCATGTCGCGCTCGTCGCCCGCGGCGCCGCCGGCGTAGAACTGAATCTCGAGCGCGCCCTGCGTCTTCTGCTTCAGGGAGTTGTTCCAGGCGTCGAACACCTTCATCCAGGTGGAGCCCTTCGGCGCCAGCGTGGCCATGCGGATGACATGCTTACCGGCAGGCTTCGCCGCTTCGTCCGCCCGTGCGATGCCCTCGAAGCCCAACGTGGAAGCCGATGCGACCGCAGCCGCGGCACTGAGAAACTGACGACGATGCATGCCTGGATTCTCCTCAGAGCGGAAAAATGG
>DASXWF010000181.1:0-5034 GCA_036503835.1 Polyangiaceae bacterium
GCGTCCCTGCGGCCGTTCGTCCTGGCAAACCGGCAACTCTGTGAGCTCGTTCGTCCTGGCAGACTGGCGTCTCTGTGCGCCCGTTCATCCTGGCAGACTGGCGTCTCCGTGAGCTCGTTCGTCCTGGCAGACTGGCGTCTCTGTGTGCGCCCGTTCGTCGGCGACTCAGTGCGCCCGTTCGTCCTGGCAAACTGGCGTCTTCGGTGCGCCCGTTCGCCTTCGCAACCAGCATCCCGATGACCCGTTCGCCTTCGCAACCAGCATCCCGATGAGCCGTTCGCCTTCGCAACCAGCATCCCGATGCCCCCGTTCGCCTTCGCAACCAGCATCCCGATGAGCCGCTCGCCTTCGCAACCGGCGTCTCGGTGAATGGCTGTGGTCGGGCTCGCGGCGCGATGGGCCGCAGGCGAAGGTTACCCCGGATACCAAACCTTCCGCGGCTCACTCGCCGGCCGCTCGTAGTCGAACGCCGCGTCCGTGAGCCTCGCGAGGTCGTATCGCGGCCTCCAGCCGAGGAGCTGTTTGGCCTTGGTGTTGTCGAGCCAGGTGGAACGGTATTGGGTTTGGATGCGTACCGGGGGCATGCCGCGAGTCGTTTCGAGGTAGGCGCCGAGTTTGCCGTAGTCGACCGGCTCGTCCATGCAGATGTTGAAGGTCTGCTGGCGAGCGCGCGGGTGGACGAGGGCGATGAGGATCGCGGCGACGAGGTCGTCGACGTGGACGAAGTTGCGCTGCACGGGCGCTCCGTCCGGATCGAGCATGACGGGGACGGCGCGCTTTTCGCGGTATTCGGCCGATTTCGCGGCGCTCACGAGGTCGCACCAGCGCGGGCCACCGAAGACGTCTTCGCCGAAGGAGAGTTGGTAGCGGAAGTCGTCTTTCTCCATGATCCACGGGGCGCGGAGGCAGGCGCCGTCGAGGTCGTATTGGACGTAGTATTGCTCGAGCATCACCTCTTCGAGGACTTTGGAGAGGGCGTAGCAGCCGGGGTAGGCGCTGTGACGCTGGGTTTCGGTCACGGGGACGGGATGCGGGTAGAAGAAGTGGCCGAGCGCAGCGTCGCCGCCGATGAGGACGAAACGGCGGAAGCCGGGCGTCGCGCGCGCGGCCTCGAGCAGCCAGAACATGCCCTTGACGGCCACGTCCATGATGTCTTCGGGCGTCTCTTTGCAGGTCGCGAGGTGGAGGACGTGGGTGACACCCTCGAACGCGCGCTCCACCACCGCGCGCTCGGCGATCGAACCGCTGATGACCTCGAGCCGGTCGCTCGCCGGGAGCTTGCGGTGGTGGCAGAGGGCCCGCGCGTGCCAGCCGGCATACGCTGGATCGGCGAGGAACGCGCGCAGGAAGGCCTGTCCGACTTTGCCGGTCGCGCCGGTGATCAGAATGCGCTGCGTCGCCATGTCGTGTGGCTCGCCGGATCAGGCGGGTTTCACGAGGCCTGGCAGGGGGCCCGTGTACATGGTGCCCTGCGGGCCGAGCGCGGTGAGGTCGTCGATGCCGAAGATCGGCGCGAGCGCGAGCCAGACGTCGTTGACGGGCCGGTTGCCGTTGCCGCCGGTCAGCGCGCTGAGCGGGCCGTCGCTGACTTTGAGGTACTGGCCGCCGTCGATGCGGGTGTTGGCGCCGCCGAACACGACCCAGGGGGCGTTGCGGAAGTCGTGGTCGTGGGCACGCGCCACTTCCGTGACGAACACGACGACGGTGTTGTCGAGCAGATTGTTGCCGTCGACGTCGAGCTGTCCCGCAAACTCGAGCAGCGCTTCCGCCGTCTGCGAGGCGTACCACTTGTTCACCTGGGCGACCCAGTCGACGACGGCTGGACGCGTGTCGTGGCTCGGGGGGTGGTGCGAGGAGAGCTGGACTCCGCCACCCTGTCCGTCAATCATCTGCGCACCGCCGAAGGCGCCCGGAAAGACGACTTGGTTGGTGCCGGGCGACCACATGAAGGTGGCGACGCGCGAGTAGTCGCAGGCGAACGCGGTGCGAATCAGCGCGAGCTGCAGGCGGCCGAGGTCCTGGTGCGGGTGCTTCGTCGGGTCCGCCGCGACGTAGTAGTCGACGCCGCGCGGCACCGCGCCGGACGGGAAGAGCTCCGGGAAATTCGGGTCGAATCCGCCCGCTTCCTCGAAGCTCGGCGGCTGGGCCGGCTGCATGCAGGAGCCGGTCGGCGGCTCACCGCCGTCCGTCAGGCTGCTCTCGAGCTGCTGCACGGCGTCCGCGTACACGTCGAGCTTCACCGTCTGCTCGCTCGGCACGAGCGTGCGCAGGCGCGCCAGGTCGCTGCGCATGAAGTCGAGCACGCTCTTCTGCTGGGCGAGCACGGCCGCTGCGTTCCCGGGATCGCCGCCGCCGGGGATCACGTCCTTGAAGTAGCTGTTGTAGACGGAGAGCGGTTGCGTGACCGGGTACAACGGTTGCCGGCGGTTGTTCAGGTTGGAGCCGGCGACGGACGGCCGGTACGACATCACGCGGGGCGCGACCTCGTTGCGATCGGCGCGGATGTCCGCGGCGAGCTGCAGCGAGGGGTAGCGCGTGCGCGCGTCCGCGGCGGCCGCGCTCCCGCCGAGCAGCGGCGAGCGCTCGAGGAAGAGCTGGTCGATCGACGGGCCGCCCGCGACGTGATCCTGCTGGCCGATGCGGCCGAGGCTCGGCACGCCCGTCATGAGGCCGACCATGCCGCCTTCGTGAGTCTTGTCGCCGGCGGCGTCGCTCGCGCCGCCGGGACCGCGCGATACGATGTTGAGGCCGTCGATGAGCACCATCGAGGAGCGCAGCGGCTCGAACGGTGCACTCAGCTCCGGTAACGTGAACGTCCTTCCCGGCGTCGCGGGACGCCAGCGGTCCAGCACCGTGCCGAGCGGCCGGTGGATGATCAAGAAGCGCAACGGCGCGGGCGCCCCTTGCGCCTGCGCCTCGAGGTTGCGGAGCAGCGGATACAAGAGCGCTGCGGCGGCCGAGCCGCGCAGGAACGCGCGCCGCGCGACACGGTAGGATCTCACGGAGCACCTCCCGCGGGGCGGCTGGTCATGAAGCTCGATACGGCGATGGCTCGGACGAGCGCGGCCATGCTTCCTCCGTTTTGCTCGAACGGCGGCAGGAGGGCGTCGATCTCGCAGATCGACGAACCCTCGAGCGCGCGGCCGAGCGCGTAGCCGGTGACCTTCTTCAACGCGCAGCGGGTGAACACGCGATCGGCAACCAGCGCCTGCGCGAGCGCCACCGGGCCCTCGACGGTGCCGCTCAGCGTGGGCGAGACGTCGAACTCGGCGCTGTCCACCACCAGAGCGCCTTCCGTCTCCGTCTGGTAGCGCCCGATCGGGTCCAGGCTCTGCAGCACGATGCCGTACGGGTCGATGCTGCTGTGGCAGCCGGCGCACTGCGGGTTCGAGAAGCGCGCGGTGACCTTCTCCATCTCCGTCGGCAACATCGCGACCGCGTCGATCGAACCGGCGAGGCCGGCCGGCGGCTCCGGAATCGGATCGCCGCAGACGATGTCCTTGTTCACGAAGATGCCGCGGTGCACGATCGACGTCGTCTGCGAGCCCGAGTTGGTCCAGATGATGCCGGGTTGGGTGAGAATGCCGGCGCGCTGATCCGCAGGCGCGTCCACCGCCACGAACTCACCGCCCGTACCCGGGTAGGTGAACCCGTAGAGCGTGGCCAGCCGCGGATTGACGAAGATCTTGGTGGAGGTGAGAAAACCGCCGAGATCGCCGCTTCCCGACCACATCACGTCCGTCAAGAACGCCTGCGTGGAGGCCGTGAGATCGGTCTTCACCGCGGTCACGATGTCCGTTCCGGCCGGCGCCTCCAGACCGGCGAAGTAGCTCGTCGCCTTGGGGTGCTCGCTGATGCCGCGCACGTTGAACCAGTCCGCGACGATCCGCGTCAGGTTGCTCCGGACAGCCGGCAACGCGAGCAGCCGATCGACCTCACGCGCGATGCCGTCGGGCGTCGTGAGTCCCCCGCTCGCCGAGGCGGCGAGCAGCTCCGCGTCGGGAACCGAGTTCAGGAGCAGGAAGGAGAGCTGGGAGGCCACCTCGTCCGAGCTCAGGCGAGCGGGCTCGGCGGGGGTGCCGAGCTCGGTGCGGAACAGGAACGAGGGGGAAAGCAGCAGCGCCTGGATGACCAGGCGAATGCCGGTCGCGAAGCTCTCTTTCACGCCCTCCGCGTACGGGACCATCAGGGCGTCGATTTCTGGAGCCGCGAGCGCGCGACGAAATGCCTTTTTGCCGAAGCTCTCGACGAAGCGGCGGGCACACGCGTCCTCCGCCTCGCCGGCGCTGCACGCGGTGAGCGCCGGAATCCCGCTCATGATGCCGTCGAGCACGGGTTCGAGCACGACGTACATCCCGTTCAGCATCGGGTAGTTCACCGTGAGCGCGTCGTCGGCGATGAACGCGAGCGGATTCTCACCGCCGAGCTCGACGAGCTCCGGCCCTGCGGCGAGCCCCAGAACGTCGCGCACGGCGTTGGAATATTGTCGTGCCGACAGACGCCAGAGGCGCGGACTCACCGGTGGAAGGGAAGTGCAGCCGCTGCTCTGCGAGCCTCCCGAAGAGACATTCCCCGTACCACCCGTGCTCGAGCCGCCGAGACCGCCCGCGGGGGCACCGCTCGCGCCTGCACTTCCACCCGCGCCGCCGTTCTGCCCGGTCCCGCCGGCTGTTCCTGCAATGCCGGCAGTGCCGGCGGCAGCGCTTCCCGGCACAGCACCGTCTTGATCCACGGAGCCGCACGCGGAGGCGAGCGCGAACGTCGCCGCGAAGAGCACACGCTGGGGCAGTTCTGGTGGCGATGCGGAGAAGGGTCGTCTCATCGGCGGGCGCCCCGACACCGCACCCGGCGGGGCACACGTCGAGACATTGACTAGACGATCCGGAGCGCCTTCATCGATCACATTTTCGCAAGGCGGGCACGGGCACGGGCACGGGCACGTTTACGGGCGGAGAGCGAGCAGGACGGAGCCCCCTCCACCTGCGCCGGAAGATCTCAGGCGCGACGCATTTGCTCGCTACTGCTCGCTTCAGG
>DASXWF010000182.1:0-2078 GCA_036503835.1 Polyangiaceae bacterium
GCGAGCGCGCTCCGAACCCTGGCGGACGCGGGCAACCAGGGTGAGCCGCGCGACGCGGCGGACGCGCAACCGGCGTCCGACGTGCGGCGGGGGCGCGGGCTTCCCGTCGTGGCCGACTGAGCTCGCGGAACCGCTTCAGCCTCGGCGCAGCGGCGTTCGCCGCCGCCGCGCGAAGCCGAGGACGAGCAGCACACCGAGCCAGGGAGCTCCACGATCCGGGCGCGGGCCAGCTCGGCAGGCACAGCCGTCCGCCTTCGCGCTCTCCTCTGCCCTGCACGAATCGGAGCTTTGCGGTTCGCAGGTACTCTTCGAGTCGCCGGCTTCGCCGGCACTTGCCGGGGCAGGTTCGTCTTCGGCACCGCCGGCCGCCGAGTCGCCGTGCATTGCCGGCGAACCACCCACGGGCGCCGAGCCCTTTCCGGCATTGCCGGGCGTCGAGCCTCCGCCTGCGCCGCCGTTCGGGTTGCCGCCGCTCTCCGCTCCCGCGCCGCCGCCGCCGGTCGCTCCGGAAGGAGGCGCGCCCGAACCCGAGGATTCCCCGCCCGTAGCTCCGCCGTCGTCCGAGCCCGCGCTCGCGCCGCCGGAAGAGTCGGCACCGGCGGAAGAGCTCCCCGCCGACGAGGCTCCGCCCGAGGACGAGTTCCCGGCGCCGGAGCTACCTGCTGCTCCCGAGCTCCCTGCTACGGGAGGCTCTCCCGCGGAGCTCCCTGCCGAAGACGAGCCTGCCGCCGGAGTGCCGCCGGACGGTGATCCGGACGCGCCGCCCGTGCCGCTCGCTCCGCCGCCCGTGCCTCCGGCTCCCCCCGCCGGCTCGAAGACGAACTCGTAGGCGCCCAAATCGGGAGCGGCAAGGCCGTCGCCGTCGCCGTCGAGCGGGCGCGCCGTTCCGTCGATGTCCTGCTTCAGTCCGGGGTCCGGCGAACCCGAGTCGATGCAGGCGCTCGCCGCCGTGAGCCGCAGATCGTCCGGTGCAGCGGCGAAGCCGGGATCGACGGAGAGCACCCCTTCGCCGTAGGTGACGAGCTCGTGCTGTGTCTTCGGGACCACGTTCGAGTTCTCGACCGTGAGCTGCGAATGGTTGCCCATGTCGAATTGGGTGGTGTTTCCGGCGACGATCGAGTTCGACAGCACGACGCTGGCCCGCATCGCCGGCAAGCCGGCAGCTCGGATGGCGATCTCGTTGTCGTGGAACGTGGCGTGCCGGAGCGTGAGCCCGGGCTCAGCGACGAACAGCCCCTTTTCGTTCCCGCGCGCGACGAAGTTGTCGAAGGTCGCGTCCGCGGCCTGTTCGATCCACACGCCGTAGGTCGAGCCCTCCACCAGGACACCGTCGAACCGGCGAACGCTGCCCAGGAGGTAGGCGCCCGTGTCGCAGATCGAGAACGTCGTGGACACGATTTCCACGTCCGCGGCCGGCGCGCGCGACTCGAAGCAGGACCAGGCGTTCGCGATCCGCGCGTGCGAGATGCGTGCGCGCGCGGCGCCGGGCTGGAAGACGATTCCGTACCAGGCGCGCTTCGCCGAAGCCAAATAGTTCGAAATCGTGACCGGGCGGTTCTGCGTGCCGTTGATGTAGAGCGCGCCGCGCACGTGGAGCTCGACGAGCGCCGGCTTTTCTCCGCTGGTCGAAAAATCCGTGTAGCCGACGCTGACGACGGTTCCGGCTTCGATCGTGAGCGACCTACCCTGAGGGATGATCACGTCCTCGTCCACGAAGTACGGGCTACCTCCCCTGGTCCAAACTTGAGTCTCGAGCTCGCCGCCCCAGACGATGGTTCCGATTCCCAAGTCGTCGTCCGCGCTCGCCTCGCCGCTCCAACCCATCGGGACGACGAGTGCGAGGCATGCTAACGAGACGTGAGCGAAGCGCGAGTGACCGTGGCTGTGCAGAGTTCCCATCCCAATCGTCTTCGGGCGCGTACCGTGGACCCTGGTCGCGCCGTCCGTCGTTTCGATCCTTACGCTCTCGAGCGTCTTCGCTCAAGCCATTTCCGATGACGCACGACGACGCGAAGAGCGCAACTCCTAGGCTGAAAGGCGACTCGTGCGCGCGAGTCATCACACCCGTGCATGTCCTT
>DASXWF010000183.1:0-4441 GCA_036503835.1 Polyangiaceae bacterium
GGCGAAGTCGTTCCTCGGCGCGGAGGTGCGCTCGGTGCAAACGGTGAACTACGGGCGCGTGCGGGCACGCATGCGTTTCGCGCGTGGCTCCGCCGTGGTGTCCTCGCTCGTTACGATCTACACGCCCTGGCCCGCGGACAATTGGAACGAGCTCGACATCGAATGCCTCGGCAAGGATCCGACTCACACGCAGTTCAACGCCATGGTGTACACGGGCCCGCCGCTCACACCGCCGGTAACGAATTCGGTGACCCCGACGCAAGAGCCCGAGCTCGTGGATCTGGGCTTCGATCCGAGCGCTGACTTTCATGTCTACACGATCGAGTGGACGTCCGCGGGCGCACGCTTTTTGGTGGACGAAGTGGTTCGCCACACCTGGAACACGCGCATCGAGCTGATGGGCTTGCCGCAGAACGTGCTGATGACGATCTGGGCATCGTCGAGCGCAGACTGGGCGGGGCCCGTGAACGAGACGACCGGTCAAGCGGTCGCTGTCTACGACTGGCTGGAGCTCTATCGGTACGGGTCGGCCGAAAGTACTGGCAGCGCTCCATGAAGCTCGCGAAAGCGGACGCGTTGTGGTCTCGCGTTCGGGATCGTCATGCGGATAGATCCCCCAGTACGACGCCCGTCGCGCCCCCGAAGTCGATCGAGTAGTCGGCCGTCCGCGCAGGGTCGAAGCGGATGGGAAAGCCGACGCCGACCTCGATGCGATCCGTCTCCAGCGGATGAATCGCGATCTTGAGTTCGATGTCTCGAAACTTGCCGCTCTCGCCGAAGCGCAGGCGCATCCGCACGTTCATGATTGGCTGGTGTCCAACGCGCGTGTTGGTTGCCTTCATCGCGACGACGGTCGCGGAGCCGGTCGCCGTCTGTCGGCGCAGCCGCGCGCGCCTTCGCCTGGGGCCCAAGACGATGGCCAGGAGCAGAAGCGCCGGGACGGACAGGATGATGGCTACGGAGAGGACAGCCGTGAGGGGCATCGGGCGAACCATCCACTACAACGCCTCGCTTCGCGCAGGAAATGGTGTCCACCGCCGCGTTGATGTAAGGAGCGCGGATGGTACGGTGTGTCGGCTCTTGCTGGTTCGGGCTGGGGTTGTTCGGTGCGGTCACCGGGTGCGGAGGGCCGCAGATGAAGGTTCCGGCCGAGATTGCGTCGCGGTCGGAGGTGCTCGTCGCGACGGACCGGAGTTCTTGGACGGGTTCCATGGTGGACGAGAGCTTTCAGCTCGGGCCCTTCGCCGTGAAGGACGTCGACCGGGATTGGGACACGAGCTCGAGCTTCGCGGTGGGGAGCCTCTCGCGCGAGAACACGGAGGGGGGCTACGAGTACAGGTTCGAGGGGAAGGGGAAGAAGCTCGTGGGACATTGCGCGGCCGAGAAGGGAGGGACGGGCTTCGCGCTCGGCAAGGGTTTCAATCTGAATTTTCAGCACTCGAAGCTCGCGTGTGCGTGCGACGGGAGCAAGCGGCAGGTGAGTGTGATCGTCGACGCCGGGAGTGGCGGGGATTACACGGGCGTGCTCACGACGTCGTTTTCGGGGTACGAGGTCAAGAGCATCCGCGAGAATCATCGCGGTGGGACGGAGGACACTCCCACGGGGTATCGTATGGACGGTGAGGCCGCCGTCGGCGCGGCCGAGGTGGTGCTTCCGGGGCGGATCTGGCTCGACAAGCGGCTCGGCGAGGACGAGCGGGTGGAGGTCGCGTGTCTGTTCGTCGGTCTGATGCTCTATCAGCCGAAGCAAGAGCAGCCGTAGCGCAACCCCCGCGGTGCCCGCTGAGATTAGCGGTGCGCCGCGATGAATTCCTGGAGCCAGACCATCGCCGGGCGCTCGGTGCCGGAGGTGCTGACGAGCCAGGCGTTCGTGCGCCAGGTCTTGCCCTGGAGGAAGCCCCAGTAGGTGATGCCGTGAACGTTCGGGTGCGCCCAGAGCATCTCGATCTCTTCCTGCATCTTGGCGAGCTGGTCCTGGTCGTTCGACAGGTCGATGTCGAGCTCGGTGATGTAGATGGGCAGGTTGAACCGTTCCGTCAGCACGTCGATGTAGGTCTTCGCCACGTCGGTTCCAGCCCGGTACACGTCGTGACCTTGCGCGCCGATGGCGTCGATGGGGGCTCCGGCGTCCAGCATTTTCTGGAGCGCGTCGAGGAACTCTTCGTGATCGCCTTCCCACTCGATGATGTTGAATTCGTTGATGATGAGGATCGAGTTCGGGCAGTACTGTTTCGCCCACTGGAAGGCCTTGACGACCCAGTCGAAGCCCGACACGCCGGCGCCACCCAGTCCTTGTCGGTAAGGAGCGGGATTGTTCACGGGTTCGTTCACGACGTCGATCATCGGGACGTCGGGGTAGCGCTCGCAGAACGCCCGGACCCAGGCTTCGCCCGCTGCCATGACGTTGTCGTTCGTGACCCAGCTCGGCTGCTCGAAATTCCAGAAGAAGTTGTGCTGCTTGAAGACGATGCCGTGCTCTTTCGCGTACGCGTAGGCTTCGTCGACCGGCTCCCAAACCCAGTCGTCGGGTCCGTTCGGCTGCACGAAGCCCCACTTGCTGTTCGCCTCCATCGACATCTGCATCCAGTTGTCGGCGAAGTCGGCCGGGATGCTCTGGTTCTTGGGGGCGATGTTGCCGATGAATTTCAGCGCGCCGCCGCCCGTGCCTCCGCTGGCGGTGCCGCCGCTTCCACCGCCGGACGTTCCGGCGTCGCCGCCTCCTCCCACACCCGCGCCGGCTGCGCCTCCCATCGACATGCTGCCGCCGGACGATGTCGCGCCGCCCGAGCCTGCGCCTCCGAGCGACTCGCCCGCCGAGCCACCGGAGATTGCACCGGCTCCCGACGTGGTGCCGCCGGATGCCGTCGTTCCGCCGGACTCGACCGAGCCGCCGACCGCCGCTGAACCTCCCGCCGGTGCGCCACCGGTTGCCATGCCTCCCGTCGCCGTCAACCCCGCGCTCCCGCCGGACGAGGTGCCGGCGGACGGCGCTGCACCACCGAGTCCTCCAGAGCCAGCCGCCGCCGAGTTTCCCGCTGTCCCGTCGGTGTCGCTCGTGGTGCTGGAACAGCCCATGAGTGCACAGACGGCAAGGTTGATGACTGGGTAGAACGATCTCGTCATGCGCCGACTCCTGAGCCCGGTGATTCTCGGGGCTTCGTGTCGCTCGTCGCTTTGCAGGAGTCAATGTGCGACTCGTGCAGTCTTGTTGGAACTGCCCGCAGCGCCGCGAACGGGACGGTGATCCGTTTTCGGTCGTGCCCCCATTAACCCGACGAAGATGTTCCTCCTCGGCCGTAGAACGCCGCCCCGCCTCCCTGTGGTTGGGCGCCTTGCCGGCGCTCGGCTATCGTGAATGTCGCGATGACCGTGCTCGATGCGCGCCCGCTCGCGAGCGCCGCCCCGCCGGCAAGCGAGGGCGAGAGCGAGGGTCAGGGCCAGAGCGCCGGCGCAAGGCTCACGGCCCACGAGGAAGCGCGCGTTGCCGGCATGGTGCGGGAGCATCACGCGTTCGTCTGGCGGCTGCTCCGGCGGCTCGGGGTCCCGCCGAGCGGGACGGACGACGCGACGCAGCAGGTCTTCCTGGTCGCGATGCGGCGCGTCTCCCAGATCGCGCTGGGGAGCGAGAAGAGCTTTTTGTTCGGAGTGGCGCTGCGCGTCGCTTCGGACGAGCGGCGCAGCGCGAAGAATCGCGAACGGCCCGGGAGCATTCCCGACGGGGTCGCGCCCCTCCCCGAACCGGAGGAAGCCGCGGACGCCTCCCGCCGGCGCGAGATTCTGCAGCAGACGTTGCTCGAGATGCCGCTCGAGCTCCGCACGGTGTTCGTGCTGTTCGAGCTCGAGCAAATGACGAAGACCGAGGTGGCGGCGTTGCTCGAATTGCCGGTGGGCACCGCGGTTTCCCGCTTACGACGCGCGCGCTAGCATTTCCGCGCGTCTCTCGTCCGCCGCGGGATCGCGGCGCCGGAGGAGCGTCCATGAAGCCCGACGACGAATTGATCTCCGATTGGAACGAGAGCGAGCGGTCGATCCTGAGCACCGCGGAGCTCGATCGGCCGGACAAGAACGCCGCCGACCGTACGCTCGCGCGGCTCGGGATCGGGCTCGGCGCGGGCGTCGCGACGGTCGCGACGGCGGGTCACGCGGCTGCCGCCGGCGCCGTCGCGCGTGGGTCGCTCTGGCTCAAGCTCGCGAGTGTCGCGCTGATCGGCGGTGGGGTGGCTGGTGTCGTCGCCGTGAAGAACAGCACGCGGCCGGAGCCCCCGCACGCCGTCGCGCCGAAGCCAGCGGCGCCCTCGACGCGTGAGGCGCCGGCTCCCAGCAGCGTAGCCAGCGCGGGCGAAGCGCGTTCGGACGAGGTTCCGGGCGCGGAGAGCAGGCTCGAATTGCCCGAACCTGCGGCGCCCGCGCGCAGCGCGGTCGCGCCCAAGGCGCGCAACGG
>DASXWF010000184.1:0-2383 GCA_036503835.1 Polyangiaceae bacterium
CCGCGCGGGCCGGTGTGGAAGAGCAGCGGCTCGTCTGCGGTGATCAGGAACTGGCTGAAGCTGAAGCCTTCCGGTCCCAGGTCAGGCAGGAAGGTCGAGATGCGATGGATACCGGGAGCAATTTCGTGAACGCTGGGGGTCATACCCAGGAGGCGTTCCATCTCCAGCCGGCCCGTTCACTCCGGAGTGAACGACCAAATTACAGAATCATTTCGTGGCTCGTACGCGCAGTACGACCCGGTTCTAACCTGGCGGTCGAGCGCCGCACCGGCGTTCGGCAACGCTTCTGAGATGCGCGAGATGGCCGAGCGCAGAGCGCGCGTGACGTTGAGACGTGCTCGCTCGGCCACCGAACCAGTAGGTCGCTCTTTGCCACCCAGACCGAAGGCCTGCGCGAGCTGCCCAACCAGCTGGTCGAGCTCGCCTTGAGCGAGCTCGGCCGCTTCGAGGTTGCCGCGGTCGACCGCGTCGCCCACCACGCCGCGCAGCTCTTCGATGCGCTTGCGGTAGCCGGCGCGAGCACGAGCGTCGAGCTGCGGCAAGGCGCCGGCAAGCGCCCGGCGATCGAGCTCTGCCTCGTCGTCGACCCCCTCGAGCCGGTCGACCAGATCGAGCGCGTGCTGCTCGACTCCGGGTCGCGCGAGTAGCTCGGCCAGGTAACGCATTCCCTTTCCGTCCGGCAGGAGCACGCTGCTGCCCGCGAAGCTCGCCGACCAGCCCCGCTCGTGGCGATGCAAGCAGGCGCCCGCCTCGGCCGCGGGCGGCGCCGCCGTCGGTGCAAGCAGGCGCGCGAGGAGGCGAGCGTCTTCCGGCGCGAGCACGACGTCGAGCGACGCAAGCAGTGCGCGAGCCGCGCGCGCTTCGACGGTGGCGGCGGGACGATCGCCGATCGCGTCGTGGACGCGGGCCAGCGCGAGCGTCAGCAGCGCTCGCAGCCAGGGGGCCTGCGCTGGATCGAGGCGATCCAAGGCAGGCTCGAGCAGCTGGCGAGCACCCCGGGCGTCGCCAATCGAAGCCGCGATCCTGGCCTGCGTCAGGGCGGCTCGTCCGGTGAGCGTGGGCACGTCGAGATCGGCCAGGCGCAGAGCCAGCTCCCCGGCTGCGTGCGCGGCTGCGTCGGGTTCACCGAGCGACAATGCCGCTTCGCCCACCACGATCCATAGCTCGATGGCGCGCAGCCGATCCGCGCCGAGCCCGCGCAAGCCGCGCTGCGCGGCCGCTCGGGCGAGCGCCGCGTCACCGCGCGCCAGGTGCAGACGCGCGGTGGGCAGCAGCGCCTGCACGAACTGGTCCTTGCCCAGCAGCAGCTCCTCGGCCTCGCCGAGCCGCCCTTGGCGTACGCGCAGGTCAGCCAGCGCGAGTGCCGGATGCCAGGCTGGAACCGGCAGCACCGCTTCGAAGGCCTCGATCGCGCGCAGCAACACGGCTTCGGCCTCGTCCCAGCGCCCGAGCTCCATGAGCAAGGTGGCCTGCACGCTTTCGCAATGGCTGGACAGAAACTGCGCGCCGGCACTGCGTGTGCCAATCAGGCCGTTTTGCTCGAGCGGCCGGGTCCAGGAGCTGGCACGGGCGAAATCAGCCGCGTGATAGCAAGCGGTGAAGAACGAGCACACCGATTTGAGCGCCGCGCCGCTGTCGTTCGCGGGACCGCAGGCGAGCGCCATGGCTTCGTCCAGCAGCGCCATGCCCTCACGGGTGCGACCGGACTGCACGTGCGCCAGCCCGGCATCGGCCAGCGCCTTCGTCTCCAGGTTCACGTCACCAAACCGCCGCGCACGCTCCAGGGCCAGCTCCGCCCCGGCCAGCAGTGCCGCCGGGTCGTCGACATCACAACCCATGGCCGCGATCGCGACCCAACCTTGCTCGATGCAGGGCGGCTCTTCCTCGAGCAAGCGCGCCGCGCGTGTGAACCAGGCGCGCGCCGCGGTCATGTTGAAGAAGAAGCTTTCGTAGGTCTCGCCCAGCTCGACGCAGGTCATCGCGGCACGCCGCCGCTCACCTGCCGCCGTCAGCTCCCGTATCGTCGCCGAGAGGCGCGCCACGCGCGCATCGCCCTCGGAAGAGCTTGCCATGCCCGCAGTATCGCGGCGAACCCCAGCCTTCACAACCCAGGCGTCGGCCGTGATCCCTGAGCGGACTCGGAGCGCCGGATGACGCTACCAGCGTAGCGTCACTTCCCCTGCTCCGCCGGGATCCAGGTAGCCGTGGCGCCCGGGACGGGCATGTACGAATTCACGGCGAGCCCCTGGAGGCTGCTCTCGAACGCGTACGGCCCCAGCGTGTCGTTCGACACCCGAATTTCCTCGAGCACCAGCGTGACCGGGACCGCGCTTCCGGCTACCTGGATTCCGATTTCGCCGACCGTCGTCGAGTCCCAGTCCAC
>DASXWF010000185.1:0-7637 GCA_036503835.1 Polyangiaceae bacterium
CGTGGTCTTCGCGCATCACAACGTGATCCGCGACGCGCCCTTCACGCGGGTGGATCTCGTGAGCTGCAGGAACATGCTGATCTACCTGCAGCCGCCTGCGCAGGAGAAGGTGCTCAGTCTGTTTCACTTCGCGTTGAATCGCGGGGGCATGATGTTCCTCGGACCGAGCGAGAGCCTCGGACACCTCGATCACGACTTCGAGACCATCCACAAGAACTGGCGCATCTATCGGAAATACAGCGATTCTCGCATGCCCGTCGAGTCTCGCTCCCCCCACCAGACCAAATCGAGCTCGAGCGGCGTTCGGTCCGCGAGCGTGCCGCCGGGCGCCTTCGGGCCGGCGCGCTACTCGGTGACGCAGTTGCTCGGCACTTACGACGCCTTGCTCGAGGAGCTGATGCCGCCGAGCCTCTTGATGGACGATCGCGGCGAGTTGATTCACACCTTCGGCGGCGCCGCCCGTTTCCTGAAGCTCCGCGACGGACGCCAGGGGCTCGGCGTTTTCGACATGGTCGATGCCGACCTGAAGATGGTGCTCGTGAGCGGCACGCAGCGCGCGCTCAAGGATCCTTCGGCCGTCGTGTTCAAGGGGGTGTGCCTGGAGGACCAGAGCTACACCATCACGATCCGGCGCGTTCAGGGCAAGAAGAGCGCGACACCGCACGTCCTGGTCTCGTTTCGAGCGATGACGGGCGAGGAGCTCTCGCCTGCCCGCGCCCAAACGGAGATCGACCTGCGCCAGGTCTCGCGCGAGCAACTGGGCGCCCTCGAGGTCGAGCTCAGTCGCACGCGGGAGAACCTGCAGGCGGCCACGGAACAGCTCGAATCGAGCAACGAGGAGCTGCAAGCGGCCAACGAAGAGCTGCTCGCCTCCAACGAAGAGCTCCAAAGCACGAACGAGGAGCTCCAGAGCGTCAACGAGGAGCTCTACTCGGTCAACGCGGAGTACCAGAGGAAGATCGACGACTTGACCGAGCTCGCGAACGACATGGACAACCTGCTCTCGAGCACCGACATCGGCACGATCTTCCTCGATCGCGAGCTCAAGATCCGAAAGTTCACGCCCCAGATCGCGGAGAACTTCAACTTGCTTCCCACCGACGTGGGACGGCCCATCGAAACATTCACCTACGCCGTGGACCACCCCGAGCTCAACGGCGACTTGAAGCGCGTGCTCTCGACCGGCGAGCGGGTCGAACGCGAGCTCCGCGACCGCCACAATCGCGCGTTCTTCCTGCGGATCCTGCCGTATCGGGCGAAGGGCACGGTCGACGGCGTCGTCCTCACGCTCATCGACGTGAGCGGGCTCAAGTCGGCCGAAGACGCCCTCTTTCACGAGCGGTACCTGCTCAACAGTCTCCTCTTCAGCATTCCCGACGCCATCTACTTCAAGGACGCGCGTGGTCGCTTCATTCGCACGAACCAACCGATGGCGGATCGGCTCGGGCTCGCCGACCCGCGCGAGGCGGTGGGCAAGACCGGCTTCGAGCTGCCGAGCCAGCACGCGGCGCTGGCGATGCACCAGCAGGACGAGGCCGTCGTGCAGGCCGGGGTAGCCGAGCACTACAAGCTCGAGAAGCGCGAGCACCCGGACGGCGCGGTCGATTGGGATCTCGTTTCGCGCCTGCCGCTCACCGACAACAGCGGCCGCATCGTCGGCATCATCGGGATCTTCCGCAGCGTCACCCAGGAAAAACTCGCGGAGGAGAAGATTCAGGACGCCGTGCGACGGCGCGACGAGTTTCTGGCCATGCTTTCCCACGAGCTCAGAAACCCGCTCGGAGCCATCGTATCCGCCACGACCTTGTTGAAGAGCACCGTCACGGACCGCTCGGACGAGTACGCAAAGCTGGTGTCGATCCTCGAACGGCAGGCGCAGCAGATGGCGCGCCTGCTCGACGACCTGCTCGAGGTCAGCCGCGTGACGCAGGACAAAATCGAGCTCAGAAGGACGATTCTCGATCTTCGACCCGTGGTCAAAGACGCGGTGGACGCGACCCGCAACCTCATGGAGTCCCGCGGCCTGAACTTCTCGGTCGAGCTCGATCCGGACCCGCTCTACATCGACGGCGACGCCGCGCGCTTGCAGCAGATCCAGGTGAATCTGCTGCACAACGCGGCCAAGTACACGCCCCAGGGCGGTCACATCGCCTTGCAAGCGACCCGGGAGGACGGCCACGCGTTGATCCGCGTGCGCGACGACGGCGTCGGCATTCCCAAGGACATGCTCGACAGTGCTTTCGAACTGTTCGTGCAGTCGCGGCGCACCTTGGACCGCTCCCGCGGCGGCCTCGGCATCGGGCTGACGCTCGTCCGCGGGCTCGTGACCAAGCACGGCGGTACGGTCAGCGCGCGCAGCGACGGTGAGGGCAAGGGCAGCGAGTTCGTGGTGCGCCTCCCGCTCGCGCAGTCCCCGGTCGAGGCCGACGAACCACCGAAGACTCCCGCGCGCTTCGCCCTGCAACGCGGAGCCAGAATCGTCGTCATCGAAGACAACGTCGACAATCGCGAAATGCTGTGCGCGCTGCTCGTCCACGCGGGCTTCGAGTGCAGGTCGTCGGACAACGGCGCCGCCGGCCTCGCCCTGATCGACGAGTTCGAACCGGCGGTGGCCATCGTCGACATCGGACTACCGGGGATCGACGGGCTCGAGCTGGCTCGGCGCGTGCGTAGGAGCTCGAAGCTTCCGAACCTCTACCTGATCGCTCTCACCGGCTACGGTCAACGCGCGGATCGCGAGCTCGCGCTGCGCGCCGGCTTCAACGAGCACGTCGTGAAGCCGGTGGATCTCGCCAACCTGGAGCGCATGCTCGGAACCGAGCCGAGCACGCCGGGCTCGAACTGAGCAGCACCGAACGCCGGACAGGGCGGAGAGGAACCTCGCGCACGAGCACCGAAGGTGTCAGGCGGGTGTGCTCGAGAGCAGCGAGGCTGCCAGACCGTCGAGGATGTCGTGTTCGCTCACCAGGAGCTCGTCGATGGTGAACTCCCGTAGGATCGCGACCAGCACGACCGCTCCCCCGACGATGACTTCGGCGCGTTGCGGCTGGACGAGGAGCTCGCGACGCGACTCGAGGTCGGCGGCGGCAAGACGTACGAGCAGCGCCTCCACCTCCGCCCGACGGAGCACGCTATGGTGCGTGCGCTGCGGATCGTAACTCTCGAGGCCGAGCGCCATCGCGGAGAGCGAGGTGACGGTGCCCGCGAGCCCCAACACGCGACGCGCGCGGCGCACGTCGATCACGTCCCGAACGCTCGCGAGCGCCCGGGTCGCGTCCGCGAAGCACGCGTCGAGCTCGGAGCGGATCGGCGGATCGGACTTCAGATGTCGCTCGGTCAGGCGCACGCAGCCGATCTGTACCGAGATCGCGGCTTCGGGCGCGCTCGAGCCGAGGACGAACTCGGTCGAACCGCCGCCGATGTCCACGACCAGGAACGGGCCCTCGCCGGCGGAAAGCCCGGCCGTCGCGCCCTGAAACGACAGCAGGGCCTCGTCTTCGCCGCTCAGGAGCTCCGGGCGGAAGCCGAGGGCGCGCTCGGCGGCGTCGAAGAACGGCTCGCGGTTGGCGGCGTCGCGCGCCGCGCTGGTCGCGACCGCTCGCCTGCGTCCGGCGCCCGAGCTCTCGATACGCGCGCCGTACTCGGACAACACGTCGACGGTGCGAGCGATGGCGTCCGGGTGAAGCACTCCGCTCACGTCGATGCCCTGGCCCAGGCGCGTCATCCGCATCGACCGCTCGAGCTCTCGGCCGCCGCCGTCGGTCAGCAGCAACCGCACGGAGTTCGTGCCGATGTCGATCGCGGCGACGTTCGAGCTCGTCACTCGCCCCGACCTCCGATCTGGCGTTTGAGGCCGATCAACGTCAAGAGCTCCATGCGTGCCGCGGCGTCTTTCAGGAAGAGACCGTGCAGCTTGCTCGTCGTGGTCCATGAACCAGGCTTCTTCACACCGCGGTAGCACATGCAAAAGTGCTGGCACTGCAGGACGACGGCCACGGCCTGAGGCTTCAGGTGCACCTGAATCGCGTCCGCGATCTGCTTCGTGAGCTTCTCTTGCACCTGCAAGCGCTTCGCATACACGTCGACGACCCGCGCGAGCTTGCTCAATCCGACGACGCGGCCGTCGGGAAGGTACGCGACGTGGGCCCAGCCGACGAACGGCACCATGTGATGTTCGCAGTGACTGTAGAGCTCGATATCGCTCACCAACACGATCTCGTCGTAGCCTTCGACCTCCTGGAACGTCTTCGCGAGGTATTGCCCTGGATCGCTGGAGTAGCCCGCGAAGTGCTCGCCGTACGCGCGCACCACGCGCGCCGGTGTCTCGAGCAGCCCTTCGCGCTCCACGTCCTCGCCGATGTAGCTCAGGATGCCGCGGACATGCTCCTCCGCCGCCGCGATGTCACGCTGGTTGCGCGCGGGCGCCCGCGAGCTGTCCGCACGGCTGGGTTCGCGTCTCTTCTTGGGCATGGCGCGACTCTAGCGTCTCCTTGGCAATTTCATTCGAATCGCAGAGCTCGCCAAAGTCGAGGCGCTTTGGGGGGGCGTAGCGTTTAGCCGCGCCCCCCCCGCGTTGACCGCGGAGACTACGGGCGTGCGATACAGGGGCGAGGCACCGTGGTAGGAGCTTCGCTTCGCGGTCCTTCTCGATTCGCGAATGGAAACGGAGCCCCTTGCCAGCCTCGATTTTGGTTGTGGACGACGACGCGGACATGCGTGAGCTGGTCGAGGCTGCCCTCGCACCCTCGGGGCACACCGTTTCCTCGTGCAGCTCGGGCGAGGCGGCGCTCGAGCTCCTCGAAGCGAACGACTTCGACGTACTCGTGGTCGATCATCAGATGTCCGGGATGACGGGCGTGGAGCTTTGCCGACACGCGTGCCGGCGACGACCGAACACCGCCGTGATCCTGCTCACGGGTTTCGGTAGTTTGGAAATTGCCACCGAGGCTCTGCGCGCGGGCGCCTACGATTTCGTCACGAAGCCCGTAGCACTCGAAGTCCTGCTCATCACCATCGAGCGCGCAGTGACGCGCCAAATGCTCAAGCGCGAGCTCGGACGGCTGCGCGAAGCGGCTCCAACACGCTTCGGCATCCTCGGCGGCAGCTCCGCGATGAAGCAGGTTCTGGACACCATCGCGCAGGTCGCGCGGAGCGAAGTGACCGTGCTGATTCAAGGTGAGACCGGGACGGGAAAGGAGCTCGTGGCGCGCGCCCTTCACGAGCAGAGCGGTCGCACGGGGCCCTTCGTTCCCGTCAACTGTTCCGCAATGGTGGAAACTCTGCTCGAGAGCGAGCTCTTCGGACACATGCCCGGCGCGTTCACGGACGCACGCAAGGCACGGACCGGTCTCTTCGTCGACGCCGGCGGAGGCACGCTCTTTCTGGACGAGATCGGCGAAATGGGGCTCGGCATGCAATCCAAGCTCCTGCGCGCGCTGCAGGAGCGGGTCGTGCGGCCGCTCGGGGGGTCACGCGAGGTCCCGTTCGAGACGCGCATCGTGGCCGCGACGAATCGCGACCTCGAAGCGGAGGTAGCCGTGAAGCGTTTTCGCGAGGACCTCTTCTATCGCGTCAACGTAGTGAAGATCGATGTCCCGCCGCTACGGGTACGCATGGAGGATATCCTGCCGCTCGCGCAGCACTTCATCGAGCGTGCGGCCGGGAGCGCCGGCCCCGCGCCGCGCCTGAGCGAGTCCGTAGCCGAGCGGCTCATGGCACACGACTGGCCGGGCAACGTGCGCGAGCTCGAGAATGCGATGGCACGCGCCGTTGCCGTCGCTCGGTTCGACCAGCTCGTGGTCGAGGATTTGCCACCGCAACTGCTACGCGCAACAGGCGGCGACGGTGCGCTCCCCACGGCGGTGGACGCCGAGCTCACCACGATGCAGATCGTCGAGGATCGCTACATTCAGAAGGTTCTCGCGGCCGTCGGTGGCAACAAGGCGGCCGCGGCGAGAGTGCTCGGCTTCGAGGTTCGAACGTTGTATCGAAAGCTCGCACACCTGGCGGGCGACACTTCAACGTCACCGGACGAGTCCGCCCCCGTGAACGGCCAAGCGCCGTAGCGCCCGGCACGTCATGATGATTTGCGAGCTTCACGCTCACCTGGAGCTTGCGGCTCGTTCGACGGTAAGCCGAGTGGCGCGCAGTCGTCGCCGGCGATGATTGGCCCCGCTTCGCGCGGTGGACTAGCATTTCCCATGTTCGATTGGTGGAGGCGCCTGAGCCGTGCCGAGGTCATCGCCGAGGAGTTTCCCGAAGCGTTTCGAGCGCTGATCTTGCGGCGGGTGCCGTGCGCCAAGCTCTTGAAGCCCGAAGAGTTGGCAAAGCTCGAGACGCTCGTGCGCATTTTCAATTCGGAGAAGGCATTCGAAGGCGCCGGAGGGTTGGAGCTCACCGAGGAGATGCGGGTCGTGATCGCGGCGCGCGCCTGTCTGCTGCTGCTTCAGCGGATCGAGCTCGATAGTCCGCTGTACCCGGACTTGGACTCGGTCGTCGTCTATCCGTCCACCTACCGCGCGCGAGGCGAGCGGCGAGAAGGCTACGTCGTGTTCGACGGCGAGCAGGCGCGACTCGGTGAGTCGTGGTCGCGCGGAGTGGTGGTGCTTTCCTGGGACGCGGTGGTATCGGGCTCCGCGAACCCGAACGACGGTCACGACGTGGTGCTGCACGAGTTTGCGCACCAGCTGGACGCGGAAGACGGCCTGATGGATGGCACGCCCGAGCTCGACGGGTTCGAGCGCTATTCGGTGTGGTCCAGGGTTGCGGGCGCCGAATATGCAGCGCTGCTCGACGACGTGGAGAACCACCGCAAGACGAGCATCGACGCTTATGGCGCGACCAATGCGGCCGAGTTCTTCGCCGTCGTCGTCGAGCAATTTTTCGAGAAGCCGCTGGCCCTCGAGCGACGGCACCCGAAGCTCTACGCCGAGCTCGCCGGGTTCTTCCACTTCGACCCGGCCGACCGGCTCCGGCTGTCGAGGCGCGAAGGAGCGGATCAGGCGCCGGCGAAGAGCTAGCGCCGGCTCGCGCGCCTGGCCGCCACGCTGAACGTCTTCTGGTCGACTCTCCGTGCGCGCGAGCCACTGAACGAAGTCGTCCCGATTCGCGTGGCGCAAGCAAGCTCGACGAAGCGCGCATCCAGATCGAGCGCAGCGATGGTCGCTTCGATCCGGTCAGCCCCTCGTGCGAGAGCGCCGGCTCAGTGCAACGCCCGCGTGAACGGCGCGACGAACTTGTAGAGAAAATCCGCCACCTGCGGGTACTGAGCCGCCGCGAGGCTCAGCAGCGGAATCAGCGCGAAGGTCACGATGCGCATCAGGAACGCGACGTTGAAGGTGACGTGGTTCGGGGCGGTGCCGGCGATGTGGCTCATGACGGCGTTGCGGTCCATCTGGACGAAGATCCAGAGGCCGATCACGACGACGGAACCCACGACGACCCAGATGAAGGTGAGGAGGAGACGGTAGGGTTCGAAGGGGTAGCTCGTGGCGGTGAGGAGGAGGATGAGCGCGCAACCGGTCGTGACGTGCAGGAAGTAGCGGAATTGGCGCACGTGGCGGTGAAGGAGCAGGGTGACCACGGTGGCGACGAAAATCTGGGCGGAGCGGAGCCAGCAGAATTCTTCGGGGCGGTAG
>DASXWF010000186.1:0-1507 GCA_036503835.1 Polyangiaceae bacterium
GCCGCCACAGCCCAAGACGGCGAAGCAGACCACCGAAGCGGCGCCGCGAAGTCTCCCACTCAGTACTCGGCGCATGCGCTACACCACTCGTTCGTCAGGGCTTTCCGAGGGGCCGTGCTCCCCTCGGAGGGCTGGCATCGCAGGTCGATTGCAGCGTGTCAATCGGACGCCGGAAAGCGCCGATCATGAAGAGCTTTCGAGCTCACCGGAGCGTACGAGGACGTCTGGTCAGTTACCCGTAGATGTCAACGAATCCCAATCGAAACCGCCGCCCCCGGTCGCAGCAGCGAGGGTGCGGCGAGCTCACGTCTCGCGGTCGTGTCCGCGAGGTCGTAGTGGGTTTTCACGAGGCCGATGTCGAGTAACGCGGTGGCGCCGAGTTGCGCGGGGCCCGCGGTGAAGGAGTAGCGAAGCTCGAGCCGGAGCGCGGGAGCGACGTCGGTCGAGGGCGGCGCGAGCGTCACGCCGGCCGAGGCGGTGAGCGGGCGCAACCGGGAGAGCTCGAGGGCGGGCCCGAACCCGAGTGCGATCCAGTGTGCCTCGGAGAACGGCAGTCCGAGCTCGCCGAGGAAGCGGAAAGACGTTTTCTGGATGTCGGCGTCGAGCGCGTCGGTCGCCAGGGTCTGCGGGAAAAAGCGCTCGAAGGCGAGCTCGACGCCGAAGCCCGGGCGCGAGCGATAGCGGAGCCCCAAGGCGACGCCCGGTCCGTGCGCCAGCCCGATCTCGGCCCCTGACCACGAAAGCGCGTAGTGGACAGCGGCACGAAACTCGCGCTCGACCTGCTTCGGTGCAGGCGGCGGCGCGGTCGTTTCTCGCGCCGGCGCCACGCGGGGCGCTTCGCCGGCGTCCGTTTCGCTGGCGATCGCTTGCGTCGCCTGTTCGCGGCTGAGCCCTTCGGAGGAGTGGAGCAAGGCCGCGACGGAAGACTCGACGACTTGGCCCAGGAGCTCGCGGCCGACCGCGTCGAGCCCGCGTGAGAGCGTGAGCCGCCGCAAGAGGTAGCGATCGCCCAGCGGTCCGCGGAAGTAGAGGCGCGCGTCGTCGAACTCGCGCAGGGTCACGAACACGCGGATGTCGCGGGCTCCGTCGAGGTCCGCAAACAGAGCGCCGGGGTCGAAGGTTTTCGCCTTCGTCACTTGCGCGGCGACACCCTGCTGCTCGAGGAGTTCGCGCAGAAGCAGCACGAGCTCCTCGTCCTCGCCCAGATCGCCGACCAGTACGATGGTGGCTGCGCTCCGCGACGACGGCGCCGCCCCGGATGTCGAGCCGCTCGAACCATCCGGGCCCGGTTCGGCCCAGGCCGGCAGGGACGCGAGCGCGACGCACGGCGCGCAAAGCCCGAGCACCCACGCGCTCCGGAGCGCGCGACGCTTATTGCGAGGGCGCTTCGGGAAGGCGAGCGCTCGCCCCCAAACGTTCGCGGGCTCGCGTGGCGTACACGCTCGCGGGGTGCGCGCGAAGCAGCTCGTGCCAGACATTTCGTTCCTCTGCCGTTCGTCCGAGGGAA
>DASXWF010000187.1:0-4581 GCA_036503835.1 Polyangiaceae bacterium
CTCGCACCCGGGTGCCTCGAGGAACGTGACCTCGCCCACCTCCAGGCAGGTCTCGGTGGTCGTCCAGCTGCCCGTGGGATCACCGCCGCAGGGCTCGAACGTCTCGCAAGCCTGGCCCACGGGGATTTCGGGGAGATCCCCCGCGGAGCCGCCGTTTCCGCCCGTGATCACACCGCCCGCACCCGTCCCGCCCGTGCCTGGGTCCGTCCCGCCGGAGCCCGGGTCGGTTCCAGCGGTGGCGGCGCTCTTGCCGGCCGAGGTGCCGCCGTTCGCCGACTTGGAGCCACCATTGCCCGACGAGCCCCCGCGCCCCGAGTCGCTCCCGGTGTCACCCGCGCCCCCGATCTCCTCGGTGCGCACCGATTCGCCGCCGCAGGCCGCGAGCGACGCCAGAACCGTGCACGAAAGCCGCGACCAGCCACGAAGTCCAAGTCTTGCCATTGCCGGCCTCCGAAAGACTCAGGATACCATGCAGCCGTGCGCCGCTCGGTAACGAGGCTCTACGCCACACTGTTCTTCACTGCGTGCCTGATGGCCTGCGCGCACGAGAGGGACGTCGTCCCCCAGGCGGTGTTGCTCTCCGACAAGGGCCGCTACGACGAAGCGCGTCAAACGCTGGAGGCACATCTCGCCGGCCATCCGGGCGATACGCGTGCCCGGCGGCTGCTCATTCGCATCTACGGCTTTCTGGGCGACCTCGGCCGGGCGCGAGCCGAAGCGGAGCGGTTGGCCGCGCTGCTCGGGCCGGGCAGCCCCACGCCCTGGATCGAGCTCGGGCACGCGCTCGAGCTCACTCACCGCTATGACGAGGCGCTCGCGTTCTACGATCGAGCGGCGGAGGTCGCGCCTTCCGATCCCGAGGGGCCGCGTACCGGCGGCGAGCGGACGGCGCGCTGGGGCGAGCACGAGCTCGCCCGTCCCCGTCTCGAGGAAGCGCTCCGTCGTGCCCCGCGCGACGCCAAGACGTGGCACACGCTCGGCGTGGTCTGCCTCGGCCTCGGTGACGTGCCCGGGGCGGAACATGCGTACCGCTCCGGCCTGATGGCCGACCCTCGCGCGCTCGAGAACCGCGTCGGTCTGGCAACGGTGGCGCTGCTCGAGCACGACGCGAGCGCCGCGCTGCGCGAGTACGAAACGATTCTGGCCGCGCGACCGAGCTTCGCGGACGCCGAGCTCGGTCGCTCGTGGGCGCTCATCGAGCTCACGCGCTTCGACGAGGCCGAGCAGGCGCTCACCAGAGCGCACGAGCTCGGGGCCGATCCTCGGATTGTCGCGCGCCAGCGGCGTGCGCTCGCCGACCGCCGCCGAACCGGCGCCCCGGCCGAAGAGCGATCGCCCGAGCCGCGTTGAGCGCGGGCGGCGGCCGGCGCTTGAAAACGCCCCGGTTTCGAGCGTCGCGCGCGCGCGTGAGGTCGCTCGTGAAACGATCGAAAGCGGTGCACAATCGCTGGCTTGCTGGGGTTGTAACGGTCGAGCGCGCGGCGTAGTCTCCTCGTCCTTCGTGAGGCGCGCGGCGCCTCGGCGAGGCTAAAAGTGGGTGACATGGAGTCCCAGACGATCCGAAGCGTGCTCGGCAAGCTGCAGCGTGAACCCGACTCCGACGAGGCCTGGTCGGCGCTTTCGGAAAACGTGAAAGAGCCCGGCGGTGACCTCACGCAGGAGGAGCTGCTCAGGCTGCTCCTGGCAGCGCGCGAACGGCACGCCGCTCGCGGCGAATCGGAAGCCGTGGCCCGGCTGCTGGAGGTCGCGGTCGCGCAAGCGAAGGGCACACCCGACGAGGCGGAGCTTTTGCGCGAGCAGGCGCGCGTGTTGCATTACGACCTGTTCGACGACGAGGCCGCAGCGCTTGCGCAGCGGCGCCTGCTCGAGCTCGACGCGAACGATCGCGAGGCCAGCCAGGCGATCGAGGAGCTCGAGAAGAAGCGCGGTCGCGCGGCGGAGCTCGCCCAGCGGTACCTGGAGGAAGCGCAGGGCGCGACCGACGACACGTACCGCAGCTCCATGCTCATGCACGCCGCCGAGATGGAGGTGCGCTACGGCGGGGAGGCCGCCGACCTCGCCACGGCGATCGAGCGCCTGGAGCAGGCGGTGCGCCTGGATCCCGAAAACGAGAAGGCCGCGCGCCTGCTGGAGCTCGTGCACCGGCGCAAGGGCCAGTGGGAGGAAGTCGCGCGCGTGCTCGAACGCCTGGCGGATCGGGCCGAATCGGTGGAGCAGCGCGTGGCGTCCGGCGTGCGTCTGGCGCGCGTGCACGCGCAGCACCTCGGCGATCAGGAACGCGCGGCCCGCGCGTACGAGGGCGTGCTGCGCGAGACGCCGAGCCACGGCGAGTCGATGGGGTTTCTCACGGAGTTCTACGCCGGCAAGGAGCGCTGGGCGGATCTGGTCGCGCTCTACGAGCGCGAGCTCGCGGCGAAGAAGCTCGGCGAGGCCGAGCTCGTCGGCGACATGCTCCAGATCGCGATGCTCTACTGGAAGAAGCTCGAGCGCGCGCGCGCGGCCGAGCCGTGGTTCGCGCGCATCGCGAAGGTGCAGCCGGCGAACGAAGTGCTGCTCTCGTTCTACCGCGAGTACTGCACCGCGCTCGGCGACGACGGGCGCTTGATGGAGATCCTCCAGTCCGCGCAGCGCTCGCTGAAGGACGGCTCGAAGGAGCGGGGCGCGATCGCCGTCGAGCTCGCGCGGCTCGCCGAAGGTCAGGCCAACGCCCAGAAGGCGATCGAGCAGTACAAGGCGGTCCTGCGCAGCGACCCCGACAACGTCGAGGCGCGCGAGAAGCTCACCGGCTTCTACAAGCAGACGCAGAGCCACAACGCGCTCGTCGAGCTCCTGCGCCAGCAGCTGGAGCGGCTGCCCGCGAGCGCCTACCAGCAGCGGCTCTCGGTGCTGCGCGAAGTCGCGACCATCTACCGCGAGTACATCCGCAGCGACACCGCGCTGCTCTCGGTCCTGAACCAGATCGTGCAGCTCGACGAGAAGCTCGACGAGCACGACGCCGGCGAGATGCGCGAGATCGTCGCTCTCTACGAGAAGCTCGGGCGCGCGCGCGACATGATCACGCACCAGCTCAAGCTCGCGGAGATCACGCCGGACCCCGAGGAGAAGAAGAACCTCTACCGCTCGGCGGGACGGCGCTGGCTCGAGCAGTTCTCGAACGCGCAGAACGCCGCCGACGCCTACGCGGCGCTCCTGAAGCTCGAGCCGTCCGATCGCGAGGCGCGCGATCGGCTCGAGGAGCTGTATCGCAAGCGGCGCGCCTGGCAGCCGCTCTTCGAGCTGTTCCAGATCCAGCTCGCGGACGCGCAGGGGCCGTCTCGCAGCGCGCTGATGCTGGAGATGGCGCAGCTCGCGTCCGAACGCCTGAATCGCAACGAGGAGGCGGTCCGGCTCTACCGCGAGGTGCTCGACGCCGATTCGGCGCGCCTCGACGTGCTCGACGCGCTCGAGCGGCACGCCGAGCGCACCAAGGACTGGCCCGCGCTCGCCGACGCGCTCGAACGGCGCGCCAAGATCCTGAGCGACGACGCGGCGCGGCTCGTCGTGCTGCAGAAGCTCGGAACCGTCTACGCCGAGCACCTGAACGACGCGCAGGCGGCGGCGCGCGCCTGGCGCCGCGTGCTCGAGATCCAGCCCGGGCACCAGCGTGCGCTGCGCGTGCTGCGCGACGCCTCGCTCGCGGCGGGCGACTACGACGCGATCACGGAGCTTTACGCCGCCCAGAGCGACTGGGAAGGCCTCGCCGAGGTGCTGAGCGGCGCCGCCGATCGCACCAAGGATCCGGCCGTCAAGATCGATCTCAGCTACCGCGCCGCGGCGGTGTTCGAGGACAAGCTCCAGCAGCCCGAGCGCGCGTTCCGCTCTTACGAGCGCGTGCTCACGGTCGAGCCGAACGACGCCCGCGCGGCGCGCGCGCTGATCCCGCTCTACGAGGCGGACGAGAAGTGGGGCCGGCTGCCGGCGCTCTACGAGCTTTTGGTCTCGCAGGCGAAGGACGTCGAGGAGAAGCTCGCGCACCTCGCGCGCCTCGTCGACGTGTCGGGCAAGCAGCTCGCCGACAAGCGCGCGGCGGCGACCTACGCGCGGCGCGCCTACGAGCTCGCGCCGGACAGCCCCGTCGCGCTCGACATCCTCGAGGAGTCGTCGCGCGCGGCCGGGACCTGGGAGTCGTTCGTCGAGGCGATCGAAGGGCGCCTGAAGACGCTCGACGCGAGCACCCCGCCCCCCGCTCCGGAAGCCCAGCCGACCGGCAAGAAGAAGAAGAAGAAGCGCGGAGGCGAGGAAGCCTCGGCGGAGACGCGCGCGGCGCCGGCCACCGACGTGCGCCGCGTCCTCGAGCTCAAGCTCGCTCGGGTGTACGCCGAGGAGCTCGCGCGTCCGGACGACGCGATCACCGTGTACCGCTCGCTGCTCGAGCGCGATCCGACCGACACGGAAGCGGCCACCTCGCTCGATCGCATCCTCCGGCACCTCGATCGCCGCGACGAGCTGCGCGCGCTGCTCGACCTGCGCGCTACGCACGCGCCCGGCGATCCGGAGCGGCTCGCGTTGCTCACGGAATGGGCGGTGCTCGAGGAAGAGGCG
>DASXWF010000188.1:0-2048 GCA_036503835.1 Polyangiaceae bacterium
ATGACCCGCATCGCCGGCAAGGACGGCGTCTACGCGACCAAGGGCTACTCGAGCTACCTCTACGATCGCGAGCTCAAGGGCTGGCGCGACACGACCGTCTTCAAGTTCGAAGACACCGCCGCTACCGCGGTTTCCATCGAGAACGAACACGGCAGCTTCGCGTTCGCGAAGGAAGGCGAAGCCTGGACGGCCAAGCACGCCGGCAAGCCGCTCGAGGGCTTCGAGGAGTCGAAGCTCAAGGACCTGCTGCGCGCGTACAAGGGCCTGAACGCGGACGGCTTCGCGGACAAGGCGAAGAGCGAAGCGGATCTCGGTCTCGACAAGCCGGCGGCGACGCTCGTCATCACGCTCAACGACGGCGCGAAGCGCGAGGTCAAGGTCGGCGCCACGGCGGAAGGTTCGAGCCGTTGGGTGAAGGCGAGCGGAGTCTCCGATCTCGTCAGCATCTCGTCGTGGGCCGCCGCCTGGGCGCTCGCCGAGCCGAAGAAGTTCAAGAAAGCCGACGACAAGGCGAAGCCTGCCGCGAGCGGCGCCAAGCCGAAGCCGGCCGGGCTCGAAGTGCCGCCCATGGGCGCGCCTCCGGGCGATCCGCACGGACACTGAGCTTCGCGCCCAGCGGGCGTACATGCAGCGACTTCGACGGGGCGGCTACGGCGCGACGAGCGCCCCGCCGAAGAGCGCGACCCCGCCGAGCTCGGCGGGATGCGCGTCGCTCTTCGCGTAATAGAGCGGCATGCCCTTGTACGCGACCTGAAAGATGCCGTCCTCGCGACCGAAGAACGATACGTCGCGGGGCTCGATCACCGTCGAGCCGTAGACGCCGTCCGGTGCGAACGGCTCGAATGCGTCGCTGCACGCGCCTTCGCAGCGACTCGCTGGAGGTTCGCCACCACCGCCCGCCGCGTCGGCGCCGAGGGAGTACAGCGTGTGCCCTCGCCCGTCCGCCAGGTACCGAGCTCCGCCGGCAGCGACCGGCGTACGCATGACGAGCAGATTCGGGAGCGCGAGCTCCGCGGCAATCCAGGTCTTGGCCTTGCCTTGACCGTTGATGGTGTTGGGAGCGGTGTCGGCCTTGTGCGTGTAGAGGGGCCAGCCGTAGTAGGTGGTCTGAGAAGAGCCGTCGTCGCGTTGGATGGTGCCGAAGGCCGCGTCGTCGAGTCCCGCGGCGAGCGCACGCTCGCCCGCATCGAACGGCAGCCAGGCGAGGGTGCAGTCCGCCGTGCAGTCGCTGACGGGAGCACGTTCGCAGTCGCCGGGCCTGTCGGCGCCGAAGAGGTAGAGGGTGAATCCGCCCGGGGTGGTCAGGTAAGGACCCAGGAAGGCGCTCGTGCCGACGGCGATTCCGCCCGGCGCGCCCGCTGCGCCGCCCTCGCCGGCTGGAGGCGCGGCGTCCGTATGGAAAACGCATGCCGGCTCGACGTCGTCGCCCGCTCCTGCGCTACCGCCTTCGCCTGCGCCGCCGTCGTGTCCAGGCTGGTGTTCGCCGGCCGCTCCTCCCTCGGTGCTCGTGCCGGCCGTACTCCCTCCGGCGCCGGACTGACCAGCCTCGCCGGCCGCGTCGAGGCCCGCTTCACCCGCGCTCGCCGGTTCGCCGCCGTTGCCGCCTTCGGCAGAGCCCGAAGTGCCCGCCGAGCTCGCGCCTGCGCGGCCCGACTCACCGGAGCGAGTGCCACCGTTGGTCGATTGTCCGCCACGTCCGGCGCCCGCGTCGCCTTGCCCCGAAGCCCCGTTGCCGCCGAGCCCGCCGCGCCCGGCGAGAGTGCTCGAGCCGCCTGACCCCGAGCTTCCCGCAGGGTCCTCCGGAAGCGTCAGACCACCACCCTCGTTACGGCAGCCGGCCACGACGGCAACGATGGCGCACAAGCCGAGCCCGAGCTCACGACGCAGGTTTTCAAGCGAGTCAATCACGGTTCCCTTCCCATGTTCTCGACGACCGCTGGCGGTCGCTCACTGACGACTGCCGAAGGTTTTCGGATTCCACGCGTCCGCAGCGGCGGGCGCCGGAGTCGGGGGCACGGGCGCCGCGCTCACCGCCGGCGCGGGCGCTT
>DASXWF010000189.1:0-2724 GCA_036503835.1 Polyangiaceae bacterium
CCTCGGGGGGGTGCACCACGACGAACTCTTGCTCGGGGCCCGTCGCGACCGACGCCGGCGCGTTCGGATGGGTGGACTGGAACCAAGGACCCTCGAGCGGCATGCCCGAAGCGACCCTACACCGCAGACCGCTCTGCTCGATCGTGAATTTTTCGGGCCCGCTTCGCTCGACGCCCGAAAAATTCACTGATCATGCCCAGATGTGTCTGACGGTCGTTTCTTGTTCCATCCACCGAGCGAGCTCGGGTGGAGCACGGGCCTACTGCGTGACCACGAACGAGTACTGCTCGGTGAGGTAGGTGGGCTTGCTGCCGGAGACGAACGACTCGATGGGCGGGCTGGTGTACTGCGTGAGGCCGATGCGCCAGGGCCCCGCTTGATCCACTTCGAACGTGTAGGGCCGGTTGATCTCGCCGGCCTGCGTGGTCCCGAAGGATTCGTCCTGGTTGTTGGGCGTGGTTCTGGTGAGGAAGATGCGCGGCTCTTCCGGCGTGTGCAGGAACGTGATCGTGGCGGTGCCGGGCACCAGATCGACCTCGAACCAGTCCTGGGCGTGATTGACGCCTTGAAGCGAATAGGGCCTGAGAAGCTGTCCGTAAACCGGCACTCCAAGCTCGATCTCTGCGGCAGAGTCCACGTCGTCGTTCGGCTCGTGCTCGTCGTTCTCGGGCACGGTCTCCATCACGATGCGGAGATCTCCGCTCGGTCCCGAGGTCGACCACTGCCGGAAGTCGAGATAGATGGACGCGTTCGGACCGATCGTCAGGGACGCGAACGAGGTGACGCCCAAGCTGAAGTGTGGGCTCGCGATCAGTGAGAAGTCCGCGCCCCGGATGAAGATCTCGGGGTTGAGGGTAGGGGTCGGTTCGAGGCGAAACGAGACCACGTGGCTCCTGCCGTCTTGCGGCGGCGTGACGACGAACCAGTCGTGATCGTCTTCGGGTAGGTTGATGGTCGCGCCGGTCCGGAGCGGCACCGCATGCGCCATATCGTCGTTTTCGACGACCTCGACGCCGTCGGAAGACTCGGTGAGGTCTTCCCCCGTCGTGCCAGCCGAACCCGAGCTGCCCGCCGCGCCGCTCGAGCCGGCTCCTGCACCTCCCGAGCCACCATCCGTTCCTGCCGCGCCGCTCGTCCCACCTGCCGGCTCGGTGGATCCGCCGTCTCCAGCTTCGCCTGAATCGCCGGTGCCCCCTTCTGCGGAGCTGCCGCCCGAGGCGTTCCCTCCCCCGCGGCCACCGCTCCCCTCTCCGGCCGAACCGCCCTCGCCGCCCTCGCCGGCGATCCCGCTCATGCCCGAGCTGCTGCCCGCGCGCCCGCCGCTACCGGAGCCGGCGCGACCACCACCACCCGATCCACCCTTGCCGCCGCCGGACGTTCCGGCCCCACCGTCGACGACGATGTCGCCGTTACCGTCCACGTCGTTGTAGGCCGGCAACGTGCTCGCGCACTCGCCGCTGTTGGCGCAGACTTGCGTCGGCGTACAGTCGCCGTCCACGTCGCAGCGCTCGCGGCACTCGTCGTCGATCCCGCATTGTTGCTTGCCCGGACAGTCGTTGTCGTTCTCGCACTCGACGTCATCCACGAGCTGACACACCAGGATGCCGTCGATCGGGCTGTGCACGCAGCGCGTGCCCGACTTTTCGGCGCAATCCCCGTCGTCGTTGCATTCGTGGTGACAGCGCGCGAACGCACAGATCAGCGGATCCTGGCACTCGCTGTCGAGGGAGCAGCCCTCGCCGAGCTTCGCCGCGCGGAGCTCCTCGTCCGAGGAGCACCCGTTCTGTGCGAGCAGCGCGAGCGCGCCGCCCAGGAGGACGCGAGTCACCCGCTTTTGCCTGCCAACCTGCCGAGTTCGTCCGTTTCTCATGGTCCAGTCCTCCTGCTTCGCATTGCCCTCCCCCTTCAGAACGCTCCCCGTAGCTCGAGGCGCGAACCGCGCACGCCGAGCGCCAGCTTGCCGAACAGGTCGCTATCCGGCTTGGGGTCGTAGCGACCCGGATCGGCCCCGGTCACGAACAAGAACGCGCCCGTGCCGAGCGCCAGCACACCCACGCCCACGCCCACCCAACCGTACGCGTCGCGCTGTCGCCGCGCGTCGAGCTCGTCGACCAGGATCCCGAGTTGTTCCTCGCACGCGTCCGAGGTGCACATGCCGGTCGACGAGTTCTCGACGTTGTCGGCGTACTCGTCGAACGCCCGCTCGGCCTCGTTCTTCTCGCCCTGGTTCCAGATCAAGAACCCAGCGCTCGCGGCCGTCACCACCGCCCCGCCCCCGAGCGCGACGTAGCTCCAGAACCGCTGCCGCTTCGCGCTGCTCACGTAGTCGGCGAGGTACGCCGGCGTCGGCAACAGCGTCACGTCGAGCGCCTGCCGGCCGGGCTGTACCCAGACTTCCCGCTCGACGTCGAGAAAGCCCGCGCGCTCGATGCGGAGGCTGTGGCGGCCGAGCGGCAACCGCAAACCGAGCGTGTGATCGAGCCGCGGCTGGCCGTCGACGCTGACGACCGCGTTCGTCTCGCTCAGCGCGAGCGCGAGCGTGCCGCCCGCGGCGAGCCCGGCGTCGCTCGGCACCATGACCGCATCGACGCGTCCGGTGCTGCCGGAGTCGAGCGACACGCTGCGTCGCACGGGGACGTACCCCGGGCGGCTGAACTCGAGCTCGTAGCTGCCGGGACGAAAGGCGAGATCGCTCGCGAAGGGCGTCTTGCCGCCGAGCTCGCC
>DASXWF010000190.1:0-3278 GCA_036503835.1 Polyangiaceae bacterium
CGCCGATTCGCATCAACTACCGCTATCAGTTCGTCCTGAAGGCGGAAGTCCCGACGACCGCGATCCTCACGGGCGTCGTTCGCTCTCGACCCGGAGGCGAGCCGCTCGCCGGGGTGAGCCTCTCGCTCGACGACGGCACGCAAACCGTCACGGACGCCGAAGGCCGCTTCGACTTCCAAGATCTCGTTCCCGGCCGCCGGCGCATCCTGATCTCGCGCGCCGATCTCAAGGGCCTCCAGACCGAGGAGGAGCTGGTCGCCGGCCAGAAGCTCGAAGCGATCTACGAGATCGAGCTCTTGCCCGCCGAGCAGGAGGGCGAGGAGCACGACGACCTCGAGATCGTGATCATCGTGCCGAAGCTCGTGAAGCAGACGGTGTCGACCAAGATCGAGGCGGACGGAGGGCGCCGCGTCGCGGGCACGCAGGGCGACGTGCTGAAAATCGTCGAGAATTTGCCGGGCGTCGCGCGCGCGACGGCCGGTTCGAGCGCAATCGTGGTGTGGGGCGCCGCGCCGGAAGACACGCGCGTCTACGTGGACGGGATGCGCGTGCCGCTGCTCTACCACTACGGCGGCCTGCGTTCGATCGTGCACACCGATCTCGTGCAGTCCGTCGAGCTCATCCCCGGCGGCTACGGCGCGGCCTACGGCCGCGGGCTCGGCGGCCTCGTGGCCGTGACGACTCGCGATCCGAAGCTCGACAAGATTCACGGCAGCCTGCAGCTCGACGTGATGGACGCGAGCGCCGCCGTGCAGGGGCCGCTGGGCAACGGCTGGTCGTTCGCGGCGGCCGCCCGCAAGAGCCACCTCGATTGGGTGCTCGACGCCGTGGCGACCGACGAGGTCGACGAGTTCTATCCGGTGCCGCACTACTACGACGCCCAGGCTCGCGTGCGGAAGAACTTCGCCGAGAAGGAGTTCATGGAGCTCACCGGCTTGCTCTCGTCCGATCAGGTCTCGCGCGTGGTGGACAGCAACGACCCGAACGGGCAGAAGCGCGAGACGCGCAAGCTCCGCTTCCAGCGCGCCGGCTTCCGCTACAAGACGATCCAGAACGACGGCTCGATCGTGGAGTTTTTGCCCTGGTTCGGCGCGAATCAGCAGTCGCTCGACGCGGAGTTCGGCGGCGTCGCCACGAACCTCACGCAGAACAGCCTGCTCTTCGGCCTGCGCACGAGCTACAGCGGGAAGCTCTCCGAGACGGTGGTCGCGAACGTCGGTCTCGATCTCGAGGCCGCGCGAACCAAGGCGGTGCGCACCGGGTCCGTCGGCAGTCCGCCGCGCGAAGGCGACGCGCGCGCCTTCGGGCAGCCGCCGTCCGATCAGGTCAACACCGACGAGTGGCGCTCGGTCGTCGGCAGCGCCGCGCCGTTCGGCGAGCTCGACATCGGCTTGTTCGACGATGCGCTGCACATCGTGCCCGGGTTGCGCTTCGATCCGCTGTTCGTCTCGATCGACCGCCGCGTGCCGCGCGAAGGCGACGCGCCCGGCGTCGGGGCGTACACGGCGAGCATGGCGCTCGAGCCGCGCCTCTCGCTCCGCTACGCGCTCTCGAAGCGGGCGCGCCTGAAGGCCGCGTACGGCGAGTACCGCCAGCCGCCGATCGCCGAGGATCTTTCGCCGGCCTTCGGCAATCCGCTGCTGGGCGTGGCCGAAGGGCGCCACGTGCTCGGCGGCGGCGACTTCGACCTCTCCCGCACGCTCGCCGTGGAAACCACGGTTTTTTACACGGAATCGACGGGGCTCGCCGCGCGCAACCCGCTGCCGTCGCCGCTGATCGCCGAGGCGCTCGTGGGCATCGGCGCGGGCCGCTCGTACGGCGCGCCGTTTCTCGTGCGCCGCAACCTGGCCGACGGTTTCTTCGGTTGGATCGCCTACACGCTGCTCCGCTCGGAGCGCCAGGACGAGCCCGGCCGGCCCTACCGCCTGTTCGATTTCGATCAGACGCACGTGCTCACGGCGCTCGCCGCGTACCAGCTCGGCAAGGGCTGGGACGTGAGCGGGCGCGTTCGCTACGCGTCGGGTTTTCCGCGTACGCCGGTGATCGGCTCGTACCTGGACAGCCGTCGCGACATCTACGAACCGAAGCTCGGCCCCAAGAACGGCGATCGCATCCCCGACTTCGTTCAGCTCGACTTGCGCGTATCCAAGCGCTTCAAGATCGGCGAGACCGAGCTCGAGGCCTACCTCGACGTGCAGAACGTCACCAACCGCGAGAACCCGGAGGAGATCGCGTACAGCCCCGACTACTCGGAGAAACGCTACGTGACCGGCCTCCCCATTCTGCCCGTCTTCGGTGCGACGTGGAGCTTCTGATGCGCCGCTCCTTCCGGATCCAAGCTTCGCTGCTGGCCGTCCTTTCGGGGATTTTCGGCTGCGTCCCGGAGTTCGACGACGACACGAGTCGCGTCGCCGCGCCCCGCGTTCTCGCGATCCAATCAGCGCCCGCGGAGGTGCGCGATCGGATCGACGAGACGGCTACCGTCACGGCGCTCGTCGCGGGTCCGGACGGCAGCGAGGCGCCCGAACCGTTCTGGTCGCTGTGCATCGATCGCAAGCCGCTCTCGGAGCTCGGTCCCGTGAGTCCGAAGTGCATCGAGTCGCCTGAGCCCGGCGCCGAGTTCGCCGAGTCGCTCGGGACGGGCGTCAGCGTCGAGGCGGCGATTCCCGAAACGGCCTGCCAGCTCTTCGGGCCGCAGCGACCGGATCCGAAGCCGGGTGAACCTTCGGGCCGCCCCGTCGATCCCGATCCGACCGGAGGCTACTACCAGCCGGTCGTGGCCTGGCTCGGCTCGACCGCCGTGCTCGGCGCGGTGCGGCTCGGCTGTGCGCTCCGCGACGTCGACTTCAATCGGCGCTATCGCCCGAACGAGAACCCCGAGCTCGCCGCGTTCGAGGCGGTGCGGAGCGACGGCAGCGTGCTCGCGTTCGATCCCGAGGAGCCCGTGACGCTGGCGCCGGGCGAGCGCGTGAACCTGCGCGCGAGCTTCGCCGAATGCCCGGCCGTCGACGTGTGCGGCGACGGCATCTGCGGTCCCGACGAGGACCAGACCTCCTGCATGGACAGCGGGGACGACTGCGCCGCGCCGCGCGGTTGTACGGGCGCCGAACGCTACGTGTACTTCGACAGCCTGGCGCAGAGCGTCAGCGACCGGCGGGAGTCCCTGACGGTCTCCTGGTACGCGACCGACGGGACCTTCGACGGTCCGCGGACGGCCGGCAGCGCGAGTGCCGGCGCGGACGGCGGCCCCGGCAGCAGCAACGGCTATGTCGCGCCGG
>DASXWF010000191.1:0-6246 GCA_036503835.1 Polyangiaceae bacterium
CCTGATCGTTGCAATCCGGCATTCAAAATCAATCTGCGATCTCGCACTCGTGCCACGGCGAATTCCGTCAAGAGAAATGCGACGTGCGCGAAAGAAAAAACACCACGCACACTCACCTTCGATGCCAGACCCGCGGGCAAAACCGTCCTCGCGCTCGAGCTCACAGGTTCACGCTAACCGGGCCATGCGCATCGCTTGCCGAGCACCGCGCCACCCGCGCCGCTTCCGTCATCGTGACGCCGCCGTGGCGTGGCTCGCGACGACCTTCCCGTCCGAGCCCAGGGCGTCCGAGCCCCCCAGCGCCCCATGCCGTCGCGCCCCCGCGCCCGCTTCGCTGCGAAGCGGGCGCAAGGAGGGCGCCCGTCGCGCGGAGGCCGAAGGCCGAGCACGACGGGACGTACTTCGCCGAGCCCACGTGGGGGCATCCAATTTCCTAGCCTTCGAACTCTTCAGAACACGTGCCCCGAAGTGAGGTACGCGCCGACCGGGTCGGCGTCGGGTGACCAGGCCACGTCGAACCGCAGTACGAAGGAGTCTCCGGCCGCGAGCCGGAGGCCTCCGCCGGTGCCGTACTTCAACCCGAGTCCGGTGCCGTCGAGCTCGGGAGAGGGTGCGTAGTCGGCGAAGACTCGGCCGGCGTCGAAGAACCCGGTGAGTCCGAAGGTGTTTTTCTTGCCCCAAAAGTGAGCCGAGAAGAGTTCACTGCGGAGCTCCGCGTTGCCGAACAGCTTGATCTTGCCGTAATAGCGGTTCGCGGGCACGCCTCGCACGCCCTTCAAGCCGCCGATTGCCGAGGAGCCGTCGAAGCGCGAGAGCTCGTAGAAGGGCACGTCGCCGAACATGAGATCTCCCACGGCGCGCGCCGCGAACGTGAGTCGCGAGGGGACGATCGGCACGAAGACGCGGAACAGCGCGCTGGAGCGGCCCCAACGATGCGGAATCCCGGAGGGACCTCCGGGCGCGAGCTCGACGCGCAGCTCGTGAAAGTGGCCGCGATGCGGCGACACCTCGTCGTCCCGCGAGTCCAGAGCGGCACCGAAGAGGAACGTGACGACGCTACCGTTCCTGGTATCACCGAGCAGGAGCTTTTCCTGCTCGGTCCCGTTCGCCAGGGTCTGAGCGAGCTCACCCTCCTCCGGGATTTCGAGCCAGTCGTATTCGTACGCGAGGCCCCAGTTCAGGTCGATGACGGGGGTGGCGTGATAGGTGGCTCGGAGCCGCGCGGCGGGATAGGTCCGCGCGTATTCGTAGTGGTCGTCGCTCGGCTCGCGCCCGGGGTCGATGACCGAAGCGTTGCCGAGCCCGTAGAATTTCAGGGTCGTCGCGCGCGTGAACGAAACGCGCGCCGCGAGTTCCAGCCGATGCGGCACGAGGTGCGGGAGCTCGAGGAGGAGGTATTCGTCGATGTACGAGACCTTGGGGGAAGTTTCGTCCGGTAGGTACGAAACGGCGCCCGCGGACTCGAGGCGCAGCACGTAGGGCTCGCGGTCCGGAGCAAAGCGCGCGTACGAGGCGATGTAGCCGACGCCGAAGCCGATGTCGCTGTCGCCGCCCGCTACGGGGAGAGCCGTAAACTCCTTGTCTTTCGCGCCCGTTGCTGTCGCGACCAGAAGCAACGCCCCCGCGAGCCCGCAGGCCGTCTTCACTCAGGTCACCAACACGACTTTGGCCACGCCGTGCTGCTCGGCGAGCTGGTGCGCGGTCCGCACCTCGGCGAGCGGATACGTGCCGTCGATGGGCAGCGCGAGCTCCCCGCGGGCGAGCGCCGAAGCAAGGTCCGAAAGGCGCGTCGAGTCGGGGTGCGCCAGCATGGTCCGCACGGTGAGCAGCCGATCGCGCGCCCCCTTCGGCTCGCTCAGCACGGTGCCCAAGACGCCGCCGGGCCGGATCCGGACGAGCAGCGACTCCATCACGTCCCCGTTCACCGTGTCGGCGACGGCATCCACGAGGGGCAAACGCTCGAGCTCTCCGGGTTCGTCGAGCGCGACGACCGCGTCGACGTCGAGCGACTCCGCGAGCTCGCGCTGACTCGCGCGCACGCCGGCGATCACCCGCGCCCCGAGCTTGCGCGCCGCGAACACCGCGACCCGACCCACGCTCCCGACCGCGCCGGTCACGAGCACGGAGTCGCCAGGCTTCGGCGCGACGACCTCTTCCACGAGCTGCGCCCCGGTGAGACCCACGAGAGGCAGCGCCGCCGCTTCGTACGATTCGAGCTCGTCCGGGATCTTGGCGAAGCTGTCCGCGGGCGCCACGACCACCTCGGCGTAGCCGTGCTGCACGAGGCCGAGCACCGGCTCCCCGACGCGCAGCGTCGTCACCTCGTCGCCCACCGCGATGACGTCGCCCGCCACGTCGCGACCGAGGATCGCCGGCAGTTCGAGCGGAACCAGCGCGCGCAGATCGCCGCGCCGGAGCTTCCAGTCCACCGGATTGATGCTCGCCCCCCGCACTCGCACCTTCACGTCGTGCGGCCCGAGGTCGGGCTCGGGCAGCTCGGTCACGACGAGCTTGTCGACGCCCCCGTAGTCGGTAAGTAGGACGGCTTTCATCGATTCCCTTTCCCGCCCTGGTGCGCGGGCACGCTACCGGGCGAGCAAGGAACGGACCACGCCCGTGACCCCACGCGAGCGCACTCGTCGCTGCTCGAAGTCCACGATCGGGCAAGAACGCCCCGATGTGGCGCTCCACGCCGTCGAGCGCGGGTCCGAGTGGCTGCTAGGCCTCGAGCTTCGCGGCCAGGACTTCCTTGACGCGATCGATCGCGACGCGCTCCTGAGCGGCGGTGTCCCGCTCGCGCAGGGTAACGGTCTGATCGGTCAGGGTCTGGCCGTCTATCGTGACGCAGAACGGCGTTCCGACCTCGTCCATGCGGGCGTAGCGCTTGCCGATCGACTGCTTGGCGTCGTACTCGCAGGCGAAGCGGGTGCGCAGGCTCATGTAGAGCTTTTCCGCGATTTCCGGCATGCCGTCCTTGTTCACGAGCGGGAAGATGCCCGCCTTGATCGGCGCCACCTTGGGGTCGAACTTCAGGTAGACCGGGCTCGCGCGGGAGGCGTCCTCGGCGTAGCCCTCGCAGAGCAGCACGAGCACCGCGCGCGTGAGGCCCGAGGCGGGCTCGATGACGTTCGGAATGTAGCGGCTCTTGGCCTTGATCTCGTCCTCGGGCTTGCCTTCGGCCTTGAGCTTCAGCTGCAGCTCCTGGTCGAAATAGTCGAGGCGCTGGCCCGAGTGGGTCTGGTGTTGGGTGAGGTCGAAGCTACCGCGATGGGCGATGCCTTCGAGCTCCCCGTAGCCGGGTGCGGTGAACGGGTACCTGTACTCGATGTCCACCGTCATCTTCGAGTAGTGGGACAGCTCGTCGGGGTCGTGATCGCGCAGGCGCAGGTTCGCCTCGGCGACGCCGAGCGACTTCCACCAGCGCAGGCGCTCCGTCTTCCAGAATTCGTACCAGAGCGCCGACTCCTCGGGATGGCAGAACCACTCCATCTCCATCTGCTCGAACTCGCGCGAACGGAAGATGAAGTTCCGCGGTGTGACCTCGTTGCGGAAGCTCTTGCCGATCTGCGCGACGCCGAAGGGAATTTTGACGCGCGAGGTGTCGAGGACGTTCTTGTAGTTGAGGAAGATGCCCTGCGCGGTCTCGGGGCGCAGGTAGACCTTGCTGCTCTCGTCCTGCACCGCGCCGGCGTGCGACTCGAACATCAGGTTGAACTGACGGGGCTCGGTCAGATCGCCTCCGCAGTTCGGGCAGGGGTCGGCTTGCGCGACCAGCTTCAGGACGTCCTGCAGCTTGGCTCGGCCTTCCGCGCCGAGCTTCGCGAGCACTTCGGCCGGTGTGCGGACGAGCGCCAGGCCGGGAGCGAGCTTCTTCCCCTTGCGCTCGGCCCATTGCTTCGCACGGCCTGCCGAGAAGTCCACGTAGCTTCCGCTCGGATCTTCGTCAGGTGCCGGCGCGCCGCCCAGCGCTTCGGCGAAGGCCTTCACCCACTCGGCCTCGCGCAGCATGTCCGGCACGTGATCGGAGCGGAACAGCTTCTTGCACTGCCGGCAGGTGCTCATCGGATCGCTGAAGCCGCCGACGTGGCCGCTCGCGACCCAGGTCTTCGGGTGCTGGATGATCGACGAATCGAGCCCCACCATCTCGATCGGGTGGCCGTCGGGCCCGATCGGCGGGCACTCGACCATGTTCTTCCACCAGTGGTCGCGGATGGCGTTCTTCAGGAGAACGCCGAGCGGCCCGTAGTCCCAAAACCCGTTGATGCCCCCGTAGATCTCGCTCGCCGGATAGACGAACCCTCGCCTCTTGCAAAGCGAGACGATCTTGTCCATCAGCGTAAGTTCAGCCATTTGGCGGCGTCTATACCATAGCCGCCGCCCCGGAGACTCACGCGCGAGTGGCTACCAGCCGCCCTCTTCCTTGTCGTCCTTGTCGGCTGCTTCCTTCTTCTTTTCGGCAGCCTTCTCGGCGGGCTTCTCGTCGGCCTTCTCCTCCTTCTTCGCGTCTTCGGCCGCGCCGCTCTGGTCGGCGACCGGATCGTCGGCGGAGGCGGGCGCCTCTTTTTCGGCCTTCTTTTCGGGGCAACCGCTGAGGACGAAGGCCGAGACCAAGCCGACGAACAGGACGGTGAGGGTGCGCTGCATGAGTTTCCTCCGAGCGGCGAGCCTACCCAATTTCCCGTCTCGATCCGAGAAGAACCGTTTGTAGCACCGCACCGCGTTCGCACCGGGCGGGCGCGCGCCCCGTGTTTCGAGAGCGGCTCCGGGAAAAAAGCCTTCGTTCCGGCCCGAGTACCGGTCCGGACGCGGTGTATGATGACCGGCCGCGATGGCGCGCAGGAGGTTCGTCATCATTGGAGACGGTGCTGCAGGTCTCGCTGCCGCCGAGCGGCTGCGCGAGCGCGACGCGACCGCGAGCATCGGCATCTTCACCGACGATCCGAGCCCCGGGTACTACCGCGCCGCGCTCACGAACTACCTGCTCGGGGAGCTGCGCGAGGACCAGCTCTGGGCGGTGAGTCCCGACTTTTACGATGCGCTCAGCCTGAAGCGCGTGTTCGGGCGGGTGGTCGCCGTGGACACCACACGCAACGTGGTCTGGGACAGCACGAGCCCCACCCCCACTCCGTACGATCAGCTGCTGGTCGCGTCGGGCGGGCGGCCGCGAGCTCCGACCTTCGACGGCGCCCACCTGCCGGGCGTCATGACGCTCCGGACGATCCAGGACGCTCGCCAGGTGGTGGACCACGTTCGGCTGCGCAAGCTCGAGCGCGCCGTCGTGCTGGGAGGAGGAGCCCTGGGGCTCGAATGGGCGCACGCGCTCCGCGAGCACAACATCGCCGTGACGCTGATCGAGGTCGCCCCGCGCCTCCTGCCGAACGCGCTCGATGAGGTCGCCTCGGACCTCCTGGCCGCACGCCTGCGGCAGGCCGGAATTCAGGTGCTGCTCGGCGACGCCGTGACGGCGGCACAACCGGGGCCGGACGGCGCGGTGCGGGCGGTGCTCACGAAGTCGGGACAGACGCTGCCGTGCGGACTCGTGGCGGCGGCGCTCGGCGTCGTGCCGTCGTCGGAGTTCCTGAAGGGAAGCGGAATCACGCTCTCCGATCGCGGGGCGGTGCTCACCGATCGCAGCCTGGTCACGAACGTGAAGAACGTCTGGGCGGCGGGCGACGTCGCGAACGTGGCGGGCGAGGCGTTCCAGCTCTGGGAGCCCGCGCGCAAGCAGGGGCTCGCCGCCGCCGAAAACATGCTGGGCGGGCGCGCCGAATACGATCCCGGCGTGCACTATTTCGCGACGCGCCTGTTCGATCTCGACTTCGCGCGCCTCGGCAAGGTCGAACGCGCCGATCAGCGTGAATTTTTGGTGGATTTTCCGCGCGGCACCGGGACGATCGCGTACCGCAAGCTGGCCCTCGAGGGCGGCAAGCTCGTCGGCACGCTCATGATCGGCGAGCGCTCGGCGCGGGTGCGCGCGCTCGGCCGTAGTTACAAGCGCCTGATCGACGGGCGCGTCGACGTGAGTCAGATCCGCGACAAGCTGCTCGACGCGAGCTTCGATTTCGAGGGCTGGCTCGGCACGCAGAAGCTGTTCGAGAAGCCCGCGCAGGCGCGTCCGGGGACACAGCTCGTGGCCGGCGCGAAGCTCCGCGGCACGCAGCTCGTCAAGATCGGAACGGGTGGAGCCAAGCTCGATCTCGGACGCCTCGTGGCCGCCGCCGGCGCCGGAACCCAGGTCGTGATGAA
>DASXWF010000192.1:0-3201 GCA_036503835.1 Polyangiaceae bacterium
CCTCGGGGCTGGTCCTCGAGCCCCGGCACGCGCTCGCGGAGCCGACGCTCGAGTTCGCCCTGACGGAAGGGCTCTCGTACTTTCGGGTCGCCCTTCCGGCGGAGCTTCGGCAGGGCACGTTCGACAAGGCCGGCACGTGGCATGCCTTGTTGCGAATCGGCAAGCCTCGAGTCGCGCGCGAGTCCTACGCCTTCTCGGAATCTCGTGCGGGCGATGACGTCTCGAGCCACACCGCCGGGAAGCTGCTGCATTCGGAGCGCCAGCGCCTCTTGGCTCGGGCCGCGCTGGCGGGGTTGCCCGAGGCCCGGCAGGGTCGCGTGCCGTACACGTTCTTGGTTCACTCGTACTCTTCCGTCGCCCTGCGCGCCTGGCTTCGACAGGAGAGCTTCGAGCCCGGAGCCAAGGCGTCGCTGCGCGCCACGCTGCTCGACTCGGGGGCTCTGCCGCTTGCGGAGACCCGCATCACGGCGGAGGTGACCCGGCCTGACGGGTCGCCGTTCGAGCTCGGGTTCTCCCGCGTCTCGAAGCAGCCGGGTCACTACGCGGCCACGCTCGTGACGTCTCAGCCCGGCGTCTATCGCTGCCGAGTGCTCGCTCGAGCGCGCTCGGCCGAATGTCATTCCATCCAGCGCGAGCAGACGCTCACCGCGCAGGTTTGGTACGGGGGCGACAGGCCCGTCGAGAGCCAGCCCGCCGAAGGCGAGGACGAGCGCCAAGCGTTGCGCTCGCTACTTTGCTGCCTGACGAGCGCTTCCGGTGCAGTCAGTCCGGAGCTCTGGGCGCGGCTCGAGCGCGCCGGCATCGACGTGGCACGTCTCCGCCGTTGTCTGGAGCGATTCTGCAAGGGGCGCCCAAGCCCCCATGAGCTCGCACGAGCTCTCGAAGCAGCCACTTCGAAGCGCGGCGGCTGAACGCCCGCCGAGAATGACCCCAGGCGCTCGTTTCGTGGATCGCGCCCAGAGTCCCATTCTGAGACCCTCCGGGCCGGGGAGAGCGCCACTTCTGCTCTCAATTGAGACTGGACTGCCCCTGTGTACGACGGTAGTTCGTTCGCAATGTCCGGCGCGGACGAGATCGGCGGCCCGTCGGGGGGATTTCGAGTCACCGCGACGCCCGCCGAGCTCCGCGTCGAAGCGTGGGGCTATTGGCCCGGCGACGTGATCGCGGCCTTCTGCCGGCGTGCGGCGCTCGCGACGCACGCGCTCGGTCCGATGACGGCGTTCGTGTTCGACGGTAACGACTTGAAGCCGCAATGTCCGGAAGCGCAGGAATCCTTCCGCGCGCTGTTTCGCGCGCTCGCGGCGTCGAGTTTCTTCAGCGCGCGGGTGATTTCGAAGAACGCGCTCACGCGCATGCAACTCGCCCGCCTGGTACGGGAGTGCGGACTCTTCGGGCGAGTCTCGTTCGACGAAGGCAAGACCTGACCCGGCTCACGGCGGGGCGGGGCACAGCGAAGGAGCGACGAAGATGCAAGCGGCGGAGCGAGAGGTGGTCCAAGTTTTCCAGGCTTTCTACGACGCGCTCGACGATCTGCTGAAGGCCAAGGGGATCCAGAAAATGGCGGACATCTGGCACCACGTCCCCGAAGCCGCGACCTCGCACCCGTTCGGCGGCTGGGCCCGCGGCTGGGACGAGGTCTGGACGAACTGGCAAGAGGGAGCGGCCGTGTTCGCTCCGTACGAGGGCCACGCTGGCCGGGGTCAGCCCATCGGAGGCATTCACGACCTGAAGGTAACGGTGATCGGAGACCTCGCGATCGCGACCTCGATCTACACGAGCAAGCTCTTCATGTCCGACGGCGAGATCGACCTGAGGCTCAACTGCACGAACCTCGCGCGGCGCATCGACGGCGTCTGGAAGATCATTCATCACCACGCCGACCAGGCACCGCCGGAGTGGCAGGCGCGGATCGGCCGGATGGTCGAGCAGGGCAGGTCTTGATGGAGTAGGACACGTCCGTCCGGACGCGGCCGTGTCCGGCGGACACGCCATCCAGCGGTATTTCCGTACGATACGCTCAAAAAAGCTGGCGCGATAGTTGCTGCAGGTCCCGGCGCGACTTGGAAGCGAACACCGCCTCACAACACCTCCTCGGCCCGCTCGCCGAAGGGTCGGGCCCGTCCGCGGAGCTAAGCCTCAGGATCTTACGCTACCTCGCGCGCTACCTGAGCGATCACTACACCTCGCAGGAGATCGAGACCATCGCTGCGCGCGGCGGGATCTCGATCTCACAGTTCATGAGCTGCTCGGCCTGGGTCGCGCTGGAGCAGTTCGAGGCGCTGCTCGCGGCCGCGCGCGCCGTCATGCCCGACGACGCGGCCTTCGTCGACGCCTGCGCCTACAACGCCGAGGTCGTACCCGGGCCGCTGCGCCTGCTCGTTCCCGCGGTCTCTCCGCTCCTCGGCTACCAGGTCGGGGCGCGCAGAATGCACCTCATCACCCAGATCAGCTTCTTCGACACCGAAGTCGTGAGCTCGAACCGGATTCGCATCGGCTACCGTACGACGAAACGCGAGAGCCGCCTCATGTGCCTCTCGCGCCAGGCCCAGATTCGTGCCGTACCGCGGCTCTGGGGCCTGCCGTTCGCGCTCGTCGAGGAGCGCTCGTGCGTCGCGCGCGGAGACGACCGTTGCCTCTACGACGTGCGCGTTCAACAGACGCGCCGCTGGGCGCCTCTGGTCGGTGGCGCTGCGCTCGGGGCAGGGCTCGGAGCGTGGATGCAGCTCCTGCAAGGGGCGCCGATCGAGTGGTGGTGGGTCGCGCTCGGCGGCGCGACGCTCGGGCACCTGTACGAGCGCCGTCGCACCGCGCTCGTCAACGCCAAGACCCAGGCGGAGTTTGCCGCCACCTACCTCGACGTTGCGCGCTCGGAAGCCCACGCGCAACGGGAACTCTTTGCCCTCACGCGTAGCCAGAAGCTCAGGATCCAGACCGCCGATTCGCCTGCGCCGGAGGCGGCGTCCTCGGCTCCCCGCGATCCACCGCCGGACACCCGCGACTGTCCTGACGAAAACACCGTGCTCGCGCGCGCCGCGGGCAGCCTCGCGCCGAGCGCTGCCGCCGCCGTCGACGCCCACATCGACGTCTGCTCGGCCTGCCGCTGGCAGCTCGCCGACGCGTCCTTCGGCTCCGGCAAGCCGCGGCCGGAGCGTCCCGACGTCGCGACCTTCTCCTCGAACGAGCTCGTGGCGGATCGCTATC
>DASXWF010000193.1:0-1582 GCA_036503835.1 Polyangiaceae bacterium
CGAGGCCCGGACGCAATTCCGGATCGGACTCGTCGAGCAGAGCCGCCTCGACGCGGAAGACCGTCTCGCCGTCGCGGACTTCCGCGACGGGCGTGATGCGCACGACCTCGATGGCGAGCTCGCGGCCGGGCAGCGCCGAGAGCACGGCCGTGCCCTGCTGGCCGACGGCGATGTCGCCCACGACGAACTCGTTCACGAACATCGCAATGCGGTAGCGCTCGAGAGGCGCGAGCTCAAACAGCTTGTCGCCCTGGCGGACGGCCGAGCCGATCCGCTGGCTCAGGTCGCCGTCCACGACGGTGGCGGCGAACGGCGTCGACAGCTCCGCGCGCGCGATCTGATAGTCGAGAAGACCGAGCTCCGCCTGCGCGCGCTCGATCTCCGCCGTGTGAATCTGCACCTGCGCGCGATCCTGGCGCGAGAGGGCGTCCTCGTACTGGCGCCGCGCCCGGGCCTCGTCGGCGAGCCAGCGCAGTCGTTCGAGCCGGAGCTCCCGCGTATCGAGCGTCGCCAGGACGTCGCCTGCAGAGAGCTCGTCGCCCGCCCGCGCTGTCGCGGACTCGAGGAACCCGTCGAATGGCGCGATCACGGCGCGCAGCTCCTCGCCTTCGAGAACGATCTCGCCGCCCGGGCGATAGTCGCCCCTGGCGAAGGCGAAAAAGACAATGGCGGCGATGACGACGAGCAGCGCGACCTTGCGGCGCAGGTACCCTGGCCGCAGAAAAGTCTCGAAGAACCGTCGCAACGACAGCGCCAGGAGCCGGTGCACGGGCTGCTGCGATCGGCGCCGGTCCTCGAGCACGCGGCCGACGACATTGCCGAGCGCCTCGAGCTGCCGGACGTCGCTGTCGGCGAAAGGCGAGCCGGCCGCGCGTTCGAGCAGCAGCACGCCGTAGCAGCAGAGCTCGGCGTCGACGAGCGGTATCGAGAGCACCGCCACATGGCCGATCGCGTCGGCCATTTCCTGGTGCGCCCGGTTCACCGGATTGCGCCCGGCGACAGCAGGCACGAGCACGGCCTCGAGCTGGTCTGCCGCCTCCTGCATCGCCAGGCGCGTCACGCTCATCGTATTGACCTTGGCAACGTAGTGACTCGTGTCGGACTGGCACTCGATCGCTACGTCGCCGTCGTGCACGAGCCCGTAGACCGCGCGCTCGGCGCCGAAGCGCCTGGCGACGAAATTGACGAAGGCGAGAGCGGCACGCGGGAACTTCGGCTCGCCGAGCACGGCGTCGAATCCCTCGAGCACGAAACTCTGGCGCAGCCACTGCTCATTGAGGCGTGAGGCTTCGAGCCGGTACAGCCGCGCTTCGAGTGCGCCGGCGCGCGCCTCGATTGCGCCGACTCTGCGCGCGAACAGCGCAGCGTCGTCCGTGGCCGGCAGAACGAATGCGCCGATTCCGAGCACGCGTCCCGCGGCGACGACGGGCCAGACGATGATCTGGTCGGCCCCTCCGGGTACGGTCGCTACCGACCGGCCGGTCTGGTCGAGGGACTGACGGGCCGCCCGGAAGAGTACCTCCGCGAGTGCCGTGTCCCGCGGAAAGAGGCCGGCGACAGCAGGCTCTTCCCTGCCGGACAG
>DASXWF010000194.1:0-4761 GCA_036503835.1 Polyangiaceae bacterium
TGTCCGACCCAGTAGGGGTTCGGCTGTGGATCGGGCACGAACAGATCGAGGTTGATCTGGTCGCCGACCGCCCTGATCTCGCTGGTGGCGAAGGACCGGCTCGATACGACCTTGTAACCGGCTCCGGTCACGCCGAGGGAGGCCTCTCCATGCTCGACGAACTCGAAGTCCTGCCCGAAGGGTGTCCCGAGGGCTGCCCAGTCGCCGGCGACTTCGAAGCTCAGGAAGTCGCTGGTTCGTACGTCGAGGTGACGGCTGCCCGGACGATGGAACACGGTGCGGAAGTGCTTTTCACCGGTGAATTCCAGGTTGTCGAGGCCCCAGCAGTCGCCGCCGGGCGGCACGTTCAGGTTGATCTGGAGCCGGGCGTTCGGGAAGTCCGCTTCGAGCGCCGCCATGACAGCCGGCGGTAGCGTGAAGGTCAGCGTGGTCCAGTCGCCACGGGTGACGGCGCCGGTGAGCTCGATCTGCCCGATCCAGGCGTTGCTGAGGCCGGCAGCCGGGATGTCGATCTGGAGTTGGATCGCACCCCACCAGTAGGGCGGTGGGGTCACGACCGGCGCGTACACGTCGATGGACAGCTGGTTCGACAGCTGGTTCCAGTCGGCGGTGTCGAAGGTCGGGCTCTTCAGGCTGATGAAGCCCGAGCCGCAGACCCGCATCGATCCGGCGCCGTCGCTCTTGCGATCCGGATCGAACGTGGGCGTCCCGTTCGGCGTGGAGGTCCAGCCGTCGATGTCCTCCTCCTCGTCGAAGTCGGTAAACTCAGGCCTTTCTCCGGGGCAGCGGAAGATCTTGCTGTAGAGGCCCTCGAAGGCAGCGTCCGTGCTGGCGAGGGTGAAGGGAGTCGTCACGTTCGGTTTGCCCGACGTGGCCTTCTCCTCTTCGGAGGCGCAGGCCGACAGCGAGCGGCGCCAGTGAATACCGTCCCTGAGCTCGAGATCGAATTCGAGCTCGTCGTGGGTGGGGGTCGGGTCGACCGGAAGCACCTTGCACTCGAAGCAGGCCGGATCGTCGTTGCTGTTCACCACGTCGCAGAGCAGGTTGACGCTGCCGTCGCCCGCGTCCGAGCAGGCCGCCGAGTAGCGACCAGGGGTCTGCCACGGCAGACCCGAGAGCGGGACTCCTTGCGACGTGAACATGGCCTCGATGTCGAGCTTGTTGCGCAGCGGGACGAGCTTGTCGCCCGCGATCGCGTTCACCGCCGGCAAGAACTCACGCCGGAAGTCCGAGCCGAACTCGCCGAGCAGGCGGGTAGCCTGCGGTCCCGGCGTCGTGTGCAGCACGGTCATGTCCTGGAGCGCGCGCGCCTGGCCCGTGAAGTCGAGGTCCTTGTATTCGAACACGAAGCAGCCGTCGAATCCGTCATCCGCGGGGTCGGTGAATAGATCGAGCGTGCCGCCGCCGATGACGGTGTCGAGCGCTGCCTGCTGCTCCGGCGTGGTCGCGGCCGCCCGCACCGCGTCCCGGTAGACGGGATCCTCCAGGAAGTCCTCTTTCAGGAAGGCGACGTTCACCGCAAAGAAGTCCGGATGGACCTCCGGCGTCCGATTGTCGAACATGAAGTCGAACATCGCGATGATCTCGCGCGCGTTCGTGAACTCCTCGCGGAACAACTGCAGCACGGCGTAGCAGGCCGCCGGTTCGATGATTTCATCGATGATGAAGTCCTTGGCATCCTGCATCCCCTGGTCGTACGTGTCGACCACCTGCAGGAGCGTGCCGGCGATGTCGAACGTCTCGAGCTTGGTGATGGCGTCGTACTGGCAATCGACCGTGCAGCCCGCGCATTCGATGCCGGCGCCGGTGACCTCGGCGGTGCAGTGTGCGGTGGTCGACACGGCGCGACAAACGCTCGGCCAGGGAAGGCCCCCGAGCCAGTCGTTGCATTCCTCCCTCGGATTGGGAACGCCCGGGATATCAACGTTTGGGAAGATAACGCACGGACTGCTGTCGCAAATGGGGACGCCGACTCCGGCAAGCTCCCAGCCTCGGTTGCAGAATTCATCGCAGGTCGCCTCTCCCGCATCGATGCAATCATTGATGCGCGGCACGCAGTCGTTCGCGAAGCAGTTCGCCGTACACACGGCGCTGTCCTCCAGGATCATCAGGTTCTCGAGGTTCGGAACCACGATGAAGAATGCCTGGTTGATCTCTTCGCGATGATTCTCGATGAAATTCCGGATCAGCGTCAACGTGTCCGAGAGGCCGATCGGAATGATGGCCTCGCGGATCTCGTCGAGTTTGAAGGACGAGGTCATGTACTTCATCAGGCGTCGAATGTTCCAGCCACGCGAGCGCGGCGGCGCGCTCTCCAGCTCCACCCCGAGGAATATGTCCTCGAGCTCCGTGCGGAACAGACCGGTGGCGTCGAATACCCCGTTCATGTCGATGCGCGAAAGCGTGTCCGCGCTGGCGCAATGGTCGACGACTTCCTCCGTGGCCGACGACTGCGCGAGGTTTCGCATCGTGCATTCGGAGAGCAACATCAGGTTCTTGCGGTAGGCGACGATCTGGCGCTCGTACTCCTCGGCGTTGAACCGCATGAGGTTCAGCTGGGAGCTGATGTCCGCGATCTCGTCGTGCGGCAGCATTTCGAGGACCTGCTCGACGGCCGCGTTCGCTCCGGCGAGGCCGAGTGCGCCCCCCGTGACCTCGTCGAGGACTTCGAACAGCGCGTCGCGGATCAGGTCCTCGAGCGAGCGCGCGGCCACGAGCGGATCCACGGCCGTCATGACCGCCTCCGCGATCTCCTCCTGAATCAAGAACACGTCGTAGTAGGGCCCGCCGACCCGATCGAACGAGTCGCCCTGGCGATAGAAATCGTCGAGAAACTCGAGCGGCGCGCGCATATCGAAGCGGTCGGTCGAGTTGAAGCTCGGATCCGAGTTCTTGAGATCGGAGGGGAGCACCTGATCGAGCAACTCCTCGATCGAAGTGTGCTTCACCTCTTCGCTGATCTTGCCGAACGTGCCCTCGCCGGCGGTGAGCGTGAAGAAGCCGTTCGAGAGCTCGTTGACGCGGGCGTGCATGAAGCCGTCACCCACCGAATGGCTCGCGAAGCCGAGCGCGAAGGCGAGGATGCGCGGATCGTCCCGGTAGGGCGTGCTCAGCGCTTGCTTGAGCATGCGGGTCGCGAAGTCGATCGAGCGGTACGTGTGGGGTGTCCGCGACTCGAAGGACGCGTTCGCGTTGACGGCGGGGATCCCGTCGAACAACTGGATCACGCCCTGATTCACGTGCGCAAAGAGCTGCCCGGAGAGGAGCTCCGGAAACGCGTCCGGACCGGCCGAACCCATCCGGAAATACTCGGGGTGGGCCAGGATGGCGTCGTAGGCGCTGCGATCGTGCGTGACGGACACGACCAGGTCGTGGAACTCGAGGACGGGTTCCGGACCATCGAGGCTCTGCTCGAGCTCGTCCAAGGCCTGATTCGAGATGGCCGTGTGTGTCGGCACCCCGAACCCGAACAGAAAGGTCGATGACAACACCACCGACAGCTGAGAAAGCGCGAATTTCCAAGATCTGTACGTCATTTGATCGTCTTGCAGCAGAGCCCTAGAGCCAGAGCGCTCGGCGAATGCCTGCGCCCTGGAGTATCAATACGAACGCGCCGCCAAACCCGGCCGCACTTTCTTCGGGACGGCGCGAAAACGTGGCACGATGCGCGGCGTGTCTCCGGCTCGCGCTGCGATCTCCGACGCCGAGGTCCACGCGGCCTTGCAGGTGATTGTTCGGGGTACGGCCAGCGAGACCGGGGAGCGTTTCTTCACGGCGCTGGTGGAGAACCTGGCGAAGGCCCTCGGAACCAGGGGTGCCTGGGTGACCGAGCTCCTGCCGGCCGAGCGGCGGCTGCGCGCGCTGGCCTTCTGGCTGGGCGGAGAGTGGGTCCAGAACTACGAGCAGGCGATCGACGGGACACCGTGCCGGGCCGTGGTGGAAAACCGCCGGTTCGTCCACCTCCCCGAGCGGCTCTTCGAGCTCTACCCGGATGATCCGAACATTCGTCGGGTCGGCGCGGTGAGCTACATGGGGGTGCCGCTGACCGATCTCGACGGAACGGTGCTGGGCCACCTCGCCGTGATGGACACCAAGCCCATGCCGGAGGAGCCGATTCGCCTGGCGCTCTTCGAGATCTTCGCGGCGCGCGCCGCCGCGGAGCTGCGCCGCTTGCGAACCGAAGCCGAGGTGCGCACTCGGGAGGCGCAGCTGGCGCGCCTGGTCGAGAGCACCATGGACGCGATCATTCAGCTCGACGGGGCTCTGCGCGTGACCCAGATGAACCCCGCCGCCGAGCGGACGTTCGAGATCCAGGCGGAGCAGGCTCGGGACGTGCCGCTGTCGCGACTCGTGGCCGGCGATGATTTCGTCAAGCTGGAGGAGCTCGGCCGGAGCCTGCTGGCGCGGCCCGCCGACCAGCGCAGTAGCTGGGTCGCGGCCGGGTTCACGGGTCGCACCGCCGGTGGGATGCCGTTTCCCGCGGAGGGGACGCTCTCCGCGTTCGAGCTCGCGGGGCGGCAGCACTTCACCCTGATCGTGCGAAACCTCAAGGAACGGTTCGAGGCCGAGTCACGCATCGCGAGCCTGGCCGACGAGACCGAGTACCTGCGCAGCGAGCTTCGCGAGCTCGGAAGGTCCGGAGAGATCATCGGGCGGAGCGAGAGCCTCGCGCGAGCGCTGGCCGAGCTCCGGCAGGTGGCGACGGCGGACACGACCGTGCTCCTGCTCGGCGAGACGGGCACCGGCAAGGAGCTCTTCGCT
>DASXWF010000195.1:0-2385 GCA_036503835.1 Polyangiaceae bacterium
CCGTCCCTCGAGGTCGTCCGTCACTACGGCGCATCGCGCGCGAGAGCGGCGAGCGACATCCCGAAGCGGCCCGGAACGCTCGTCGTGACCACCTACGCCCTGTTGCGCCGCGACGCCGAGCTCCTCTCGAGCATCGACTGGTCCGTCGCCGCGCTCGACGAAGCGCAGAACATCAAGAACGCGGCGTCGGCGACCGCCCGCGCCGCCCGAGCTCTCCGCGCGAGCCACCGCTTCGCGCTCACCGGCACGCCCGTCGAGAACCGCCTCGCCGAGCTGTGGTCGATCCTCGAGTTCGCAAACCCCGGCTTGCTCGGCCCCCTCGAGGCGTTTCGCAGGGACTTCGCGCTGCCCATCGAGCGCTACGGCAACGACGACGCGGCCGCGCGCCTTCGGCGCATCGTCGGGCCGTTCATCTTGCGCCGCCTCAAGAGCGACCCGACCATCATCCAGGACCTGCCCCCGAAGAACGAGATGAAGGTCGTCTGCACGCTCACGCGCGAGCAGGCCACGCTCTACAAGGCCGTGGTCGACGAGGAGCTGCGGCGGATCGAGTCCGCGGACGGCATCGAGCGGCGCGGGCGAGTGCTCGCGCTGCTCATGTTCACCAAGCAGATCTGCAACCACCCGGCGCAGTACCTCGGTGAGAGCGGCCCGCTCCCGAAACGATCGGGGAAGCTCGCGCGCACGACCGAGATGCTCGAAGAAGCCGTGGCCGCGGGCGACAAGGCGCTGGTCTTCACGCAGTTTCGCGAGATGGGCGACAAGCTCGCCCTGCACTTCAGCGCGAGCCTCGGTTGCGAGGTGGTGTTCCTGCACGGCGGGACACCGAAGAAGGCGCGCGACGAGATGGTCCGCCGCTTCCAGGAGGAGACGCACGGACCGCGCATCTTCGTGCTCTCGGTGAAGGCGGGCGGCACCGGCCTCAATCTAACGGCGGCGAGCCACGTCTTCCACTTCGATCGCTGGTGGAACCCCGCCGTCGAAGATCAGGCCACCGACCGTGCGTATCGCATCGGCCAGAAGCGCGCGGTCCAGGTCCACAAGCTCGTCTGCGCCGGTACCGTCGAGGAGAAGATCGACCGCTTGCTCGAGCAGAAGCGCGCCCTCGCTTCGAAGGTCGTCGGCGCCGGCGAGCAGTGGATCACCGAGCTCGATGGCCGTGAGCTGCGGGACCTCTTCTCGCTGTCCGAGGGTGCCGTGGCGGACGGTGATGACGACGACGCAGGTTCGTCCGCACCGGCGAAATCGCGGACGAAGGCACGCTCGGCGCGCGCCCGCAGCGAGGTGCGCCCATGAGTCGCTGGAACCGCTTCGGCTGGTACGAGCCCGCGCCGAAGAAGCCGCCGCCCGAACGCGGCATTCGGATGAAGAAGGCCGGGACCACCTGGTGGGGCCAGCGCTGGATCGAGGCGCTCGAGAACGTGCTGCGCGGCGACTCCGCGCGGCTTGCACGCGGCCGAACCTACGCACGCGCCGGGCGAACGCACGACCTCGTCGTCAAGGGCGGCAAGGTCACGGCCAAGGTCACCGGCTCGCGGGCCGCGCCGTACCAGATCACCATCGAGCTCACGGAGCTCAGCGCACCGGCGTGGAAGAAAGCCATCGCCGGGTTGGCGAAGAAGGCGCAGTTCTCGGCCGAGCTTCTCGCTGGCCGGATGCCGCAGGCGATCGACGAGGTTTTCGTGGAGGCGGGCGTGAGCCTGTTCCCCAAACAGCGAGCCGAACTCGAGACGAGCTGCTCGTGCCCCGACTGGGGCGACCCTTGCAAGCACGTCGCGGCCACGCACTACGTCCTCGGCGAAGCGCTCGATCGCGATCCATTCCTGCTCTTCGAGCTGCGCGGACGAACCAAGGACCAAGTACTCGACGCGCTCCGCGCCGCGCGTGGCGGCAGCGGCGAGACGCCTGCGAAGAAAGCGGGCAAATCGAAGGTGGCGCCCGAGGACGCGACGATCGAAATCCCGACAGTGAAGCTCGGCAAGCTGAAGGCCGCTGAGTACGACAAGCCGCGTGAGCCGCTGCCGACCTTGCATTTCAGCTTCGACGAGCCCGTCACCCACGGCGCCGTGCTGCGACAGCTCGGTGCGCCGACTGCTTGGGAGGGTGACGCGAGTCCAGCCGACGTCCTCGCGCCTCTCGTGCGGGCGGCCGCAGAGACAGCGCGCCGCATCGCGATGGCCGAGCCGAGCGACGCCGGCGAGTTCACCGCCGCCGCCGACATCGACGCGCGTCCGCGCCGGTCGAAAGGGCGCCGCCAAACGACGGGGCGCTGAGTAAAACGAAGGTTGAAGGCGATGTCCCCCCGCGACGAGGGGCGCATCACGGATCGCCGTGCGCGGAGTTGAACGCGGGTCGCCTCGATGCAAGCGCCGAGGATGGCTCGAC
>DASXWF010000196.1:0-12276 GCA_036503835.1 Polyangiaceae bacterium
GCCCCGGGCGCGTTCGTGGTGGGCGCGATGGCCGACGGCTCCGATCCACGCGAGCGGGGCTCGAGCGGCATGTTCGCGGATCCGGGCGCGTGCGCGGCCGCCGGCCTGTCGGAGGCGTGCCTCGTGACGGACGACTTTCACGGCGTATCGGCCGGCACTTCGATGGCGGCACCGCTCGTGACGGGGGCGATCGCGCTCCTCTTCGCGCAACATCCCGAGCTCGACCAGCTCGAGCTACGAAACTTGCTGCAGGCCGGCGCCCGCCCGCTCGAGGGCGCCGTCTTCGACGAACAGCAGGTAGGCGCCGGTGGCCTCGACCTCGAACGGACGCTCGACGCCCTCGGCGAGCAAGCCGGCACCCGGCTGCCGGGCGCCGCGACCGCTCTCGTGCTTTCGGGATCGTTCGTGCACCCGGATCCGGAATGGCCGCTCGACGGGCTCGTCCAGGTGCGGGACGACGCCGGGCGGATCGCCGACGGCTTCGACGCGGCACGCCTGAGCATCCAGGTGCAGGGCGGCGCGCTCGTCCACGCGCCCGAGCGCTCGGCCCCCGGCCTCTACCGGTTTCAGGTGACGGCCGACTACGGCAGCGGCGGACGCGACCTATCGATCGGCGTACGCTTCGACGGCGAGGTGCTCGTCGAAAAGTCGCTCCCGATCGCGGTGGACCCGGCGCTGGCGCAGGCGCTGCCCTCGGCGCGGGGTGGGTGCAGCGTGGCGGCGCCCGCAGGGCGCAATTCCTGGCCCGCCTGGCCAATCTTGCTCGCCCTGTTCGCCGCGCGGCGGCGTTTGTCGCGGCTGCGTCACTGATTCCAGCGCGCTCGGTTGACGGACGCGCGCTCCGCGGACACACCTTCGCGCATGTCCTTTCGGTGGTCGTGGGTCCTCCTGTGCCTGATCGTGGTGGGAGCGTGCGGTGGACAAAGCACGCGTTTCGATCCGGACGCCGTCGCCGGTGAGGCCGGCGACGAGGGCAGCGGCGGTAGGCAGTCCGCGGGGCGAAACGGCGCGTCCGGTGGTCGCGGTCCCTCCGGCTCCGGAGGAAGTGGTCCCACGGCGGGGACGGGAACCTCGACGGGCGGCGACATCGGTGTCGGCGCCGGCGGCTTCGGCGCCGGCGGCTTCGGCGCCGGCGGAGCGGTGAGCGCGGTGGGCGGCTCGCTCAGCGGTTTCGGCGGCGCGATCGGAGGCAGCGGAGCGACCGGCGGCGGCGTAGGCGCGATTGGCGGGGTCGGCGCGAGCGGCGGTGTCGCGGCTCAGGCGGGCGCGGGCGGTGAAGCCGGTGTCCCCGCCGACTGCGCCGAGGTCGAGGAGCAGCACTGGCCCGGTTCGCTCACGCTCGAGGAGCAAGCCGTCGTCGATCAGCTTCCGCTGCTCACCCAAGTCGACGGGTCGCTCATCATTCGCGGCGGCGTGACCGATCTCTACCCGCTCCGTTGTTTGCGGCGGGCCGGCGGCCTCTTCATTCAGCAGACCAGCCACCTGGTGGCGCTGGACGGACTCGAGCAACTGACGACGGTCGACGGTTCCGTGTCGATCACGGACAACGCGCGGCTGGAAGACCTCCACGGGTTGCGCTCACTCTCGTCGCTCACCGGGCTCACGCTGGGCGCGAACTACGAGCTCGTCGATCTGGCCGGTCTTTCAGCGCTCACGTACGTCTCGGAAGAGATCTACCTCGCGAATACCTGGCTCGAGAGCCTGTCCGGGCTCGAGGGCCTGGAAAGCGTGGGCGTGCTGCGGATCGAGAGCAACAACCGGCTGTCGACGCTGGAGGGCTTGAGCGGTTTGAAGGAAGCCCGCTGGATCAGCATTCAGTACAACGAGTCGTTGCGGGAGATCGACGCGCTCTCCGGGCTCGAGCGGGTCGACGAAAGCATTCACATCAACGCCAATCAGAGCCTCGAAAGCGTGGCAGGTCTCGGCGGCGTTACAGAGGTGGAGACGCTGGCGATCGACGGCAATCTGGTACTGTCGAGCTTGAGCGGACTCGAGTCTCTCTCCGTCTGGGGTGATCTCAGCATCACCTACAACTCCGCTCTCCGCAGCCTCGCGGGTTTGAGCGGTGTTTCGGCGCTGAACGGGTCGCTCTCGATCGTCGCCAACTACTGGCTCGAGAGTCTCGAGGGACTCGAGAACGTCGACTCGGTGAGCGGGGTCTTGCTCCTCAGCCACCTGCCCGAACTGACGAGCCTGCGTGGTCTGCGCAACCTGCGCGGCGCCGGCGCGTTGACCATCAGCGAATGCTACGACATCGTCGATCTGGACGGGCTCGGCAGCCTGGACTTCGTCGATAGCCGGCTCGAATTCATGGGGAACGCTTCCCTGGTGTCGTTTGCGGGTTTGAGCCCGGCGCTCACGTTCGTTCCCAACCTGAACGTCCACAGCAACGCGACGCTCACCGACTTCAGCGGCCTCGAGCAGTTCGAAAGCACGGAGTACCTGTCCATCTACGACAACGGGTCGCTCCGCAGCCTGTCGGGGTTGAGCGGACTTTCGCGCGTGTTCGGGTTGAGCATCTACGAAAACCCGGTGCTCGAGACTCTCGCCGGGCTTTCCGCGCTCTCGAACGTCGACGACAACATTTACGTCGCGTACAACCCGTTCTTGCCGACTTGCGAGGTGCAAGCGTTCGCCGCGGGCTTCGAAAAGCAACCGTTCGTCTACATCTTCGGTAACGACGACGACGCCACCTGCCAGTAACCAGAGCGCTCGAAGTCAGAGCTCCACGAAGTAGACGAGCGCCCCGTGCGGCTCGAAGGGCGCGACGTCGGGATCGAACGGTTGTTCGACGTCGACTCGCTCGAGATGCGCGCCGACCGCGACGATCGCGACGGCGCCGCCCAGATCGACGATGCGTGCCTCGACTTTGGTCTCGCGCTGCTGGAACGGCACCTCGAGCCGCCCGAGCTCCGCGCCGTCCGGGCCCACGCGCACGAGCACCCACTGAAACTGCGCGGGGGGCTCCCACTCCGCCTGGAAGCCGAGCGGCACTCCTGCGGGTGCGCCCGCGAGATCGAGCCAGACCAGGACCGCGCCGGTCGGTTCGGGCGGGGTGACGCGGACGCGCCGGGGCAGCGTCGAATAGGGGATGACCCAGTCGAAGACGGGGGTGCCGAAGTAGCCGGACCAGGCGAGCTCCGGCAGGTGCAGCCCGTCCTCGCGTTCGCCGAGGAACGCGCGCGTGACGGCCAGATCGCCGAGCAGGCGGGCCATGCGCTGTTCGCTCTCGCCGAGCGTGTGGCGGAGGACGTCGAAGAGATCCGGCTCGTTCTGCCAGGCGGGAGCGTCGGCGGGCGTGGTCTGGGCCGAGGCGCTGAAGAGAGCGAGCGAGAGCTCACCAGCGGCGCCGACGGCGAGTTTCGCTTCGAGGTAGTCGAAGAGCAGCGCGCTGCCCTCGCTCGTTTCGGAGAGATCACGCGCGGCGAGGGCGCGCGTCGGCCGGCGCTGCAGCGCGTCGATCGCCTCGTAGTCGAGGCTGGTCGGGCTGCCCGTCATCCACCAGAGCTCCGTGGCGAACGCGCGCCGCAGGTGCGGTGTCTCGGCGGCGTCGAGCCGCAGCGCGATCGCTTCGCCGAGACACAGCGTCGCGGCGCGTTCGAGGAGCACGGCGTCGTCGGCGTGCGTGACGCAGAAAGCCGGGGCACTGTCGAACCCGCCCGGTCGAGGCATCTCGCTCGTGACGCGCACGCGCTCGAACCCCCGTGTCACTCGATCCGGGACGGCCAGGTACAGGTCGAGCGCGTCCGAACCGCCCCGCGCGTCGTCCGGCAGGGGAGCCGGAAAGCCGAGCGCTCCCACGACCCGGTCGAAGGCACGCTCGAAGGAGCCGAGCCCCGCGAGCACCTGGTCGCGCGTGACCCCGGGTGCTCCGTGCACGCAGACCGGCCGCCACGCCGAACACGCGCTGCCGGCGGCGCGCGGCCTCTCGCTGGTGGAAAACGCGGCACCGGTCGGCAGCCTGGGATCGGTGGTGATGACCCGCTTCGGCACGGGGTCCCCGCCGCCGAGCAGGAGCGGCGGTCCGGGACCCTCCGCCGCGGCCGGTCCCGCCAGCGCGAGCAGCGCGGCGAAACCGGCGCACGCCCAAAGGCTGCCTCCTCTGCGGCCGAATTTGACAGTGTCGGCAGCTACGACCCTATACTGACTGCGGAGCTTTCGCGCTCGAACCATGGGTACGCCGCGTTTCGATCCGACGCACTCGCTAGAATTCAACCTCGATCGAGGCAGCGTCAAGCTGAGCGGTTCGCCCGAACGGGTGCTGCTGCCGGTCGACGCCGTGGCCGCGCTCGTGCGCGGGGCCGATCTCGAGACCCGGCGTGACTTCGCTCGCCGCCTCGGGACGGAGGCAGGCCGCCGGGTCGCCGAGCGCATCGACGGCGCCGCGAGTATCGAAGCGGTGGTCGAGCACCTGGGCGGGGAGATCGCGCTCATGGGGATGGGGTCACTCGGCTTCGAACGCTGGGGGCGGGCGCTCGTGGCGACGGTGCACGGCTCGCCGTTCCGCGCGGAAGGCGATGAGATTCTCGCGGGTGTGCTCGAGGGCGCACTCCAGCGCGCTTTCGGCCGCAACGCCAGCGTCGTGTCGCTCGGGCGCGACGACACGCTCGTGCGTCTTCTCATCGTGAGCCCGAGCGGCGCCGAGCGCGTGCGCGGCTGGCTCGGTTCGGGCATTTCCTTCAGCGACGTGCTCGCGCGTCTGAACGGAGTGGAGAGCGCGTCATGAGCCCCCAAGAGCGCGTCGCCCGGCTCGAGCACTTGCTCGAGCGTGTTCGCAAGAATCGCGCGCTGGCGCGACCGGCCGCCGGTGCGGCGCCCGTGGCCCTACCCGCGGCCAAGTCGAGCCCTGCGGCGTCGGAGGCCAAGTCGAGCCCTGCGGCGTCGGAGGCCAAGCTCGCTTCGCGGCCGCACGCGCCGCCGCCCATCGTTGAGCCTGCCCCGCCCGTCTTCGAGCCCCCGGTCGCCGAGGCCGCCGAGCTGGAGCCTGCGACCCTGCCGCCCGCTCCGCCCGAGCCCGCGATCGTTGCGGCGCCCGAGCCCGCGATCGTCGCGGTCCCGGAGCCGCCGCCGGTGCCTCCGATGCCGGAGGTCACACCGGTGATGGTGACCCCGGAGCCGTCACCGGTCGCGCCGGGCGCAGCGTGGACGGCGGAGCGACCGTCCGCGGTGCAGGCGCGTCCCGTGAGCCTGCCGCCGGAGGAGCTCAGCGATGACGACCTGCTCGAGGTGACCACCATTCCGCCCGAGCCGGAAGCGGCCCCGGCCGCGGAGCTCGAGGTGGCGCCCGAGGTTTCGGTAGCGGCGGAAGCGGTCGAGATCGAAGCGGAGGAGCAGCCGCCCGCGTCGTCGCGCCGGTCCAAGGTGGCCGAGACGCTCGACGAAGCGCTCGCGAGCGCCGCGCAGCTCGAGCAGGAGGAAGAGCGCGAGGTACCCGTGAAGACTCCGCCGCCGGAGTCGGGCCCGCAGGAGGCCGCGCCGCTCCCCGCCGGGCTTGCCGCGCCGGGTCTGCCTGACGTGGAAGGGCTCGAAGCCGACATGCTCGGCCCGCCCTCGATGGGTCCGACCGCCGAACAGCTCGGCGAGACGATCGAACTCGACGCGCCGCGCGGTCCGGAGCTCGAGATCGACGTGGCGAGCGCCGTGCCGGCGCCCGAACCCGAGCGCCCGCCGGAGGAGCTCGAGATGACGCTGCCGCGCGCTCCGATGCCGTCCGGCACGTACGACGTCTCGATGAGTCCGCCCGTGGACGTCGAAGTGCGGGGCGCGGCGGAGGCGAGCCTGCCGCCGATCGAGGTGGGGCCGAGCGATTTCATTCCGACGGTGCCGGCGCACGCGCCTCCCCCCGAAGAGCTCGCGCCGGAGCGTACGGCGCGCGTTCAACTCGGCGCGACCGACGTTGCGCGCGTGGTGCGGGCGCCGAGCTCGCCGCCGCGAAACTTCGTCGAGTTGCTCGACACCTCGCTCGGGCTCTGACCGCTCGCAACGACACGCTCCATGAGCGACGCTCTCGAAGCTCCGCCGGCTCCGGGTGACGGGGCGCGAAAGCCGGAGGGCGCGCCCGAGTTCACGCTGCGAGCCGTCGCCTGCGGTATGGGCGTCGCGGCGCTCATCGGCAGCTCCTACCCCTACGTCGTGATGAAGCTCGGCTTCGGGCCGAACATCTCGGTGGTCTCGGCGCTGTTCGGCTTTCTCGCGCTCGGCCTGTGGGCGAAAAACTACAACCGCTGGGAGAACAACATCGTTCAGACGGCGGGGACGTGCGCGGGCATGACGGCGTTCCTGTGCGTGGTGATGGCGGCGTTCGACATGCTGCACGCCGACCCGGCGCTCCATTTCGATCTCGTGCTCTCGCCCTTCGATTCGTTCCTCTGGCTCACGACGGCGGGAGTGCTCGGCGTCCTTCTGGCGGTGCCGATGCGGCGCCATTTCGTGGTGGAGGAGAAGCTCGCGTTTCCCGACGGTGTCGCCGCCGCCGAGACGCTGATCGTGCTCGACTCGCGCGGCGCGGAAGCGAAGAGCGCGGCGCGCGCGATGGCGCTCGGCACCGGCAGCTCGGCCGCCCTCATGCTGGTGCGCGAGGACGCGCGCCTGCTCGGCAACGTCTGGTACCGCCTGCCCGAGATGCTGGCGCTCGGCCCGCTGGGTGCGCCGATGGCGGTCGGAATCTCGTGGAGCCTGCTCTCGTTCGGCTCCGGAATGCTCGTCGGGTTCCGCGTCAACGCGAGCATGTTCGCCGGCGCGCTGCTCGCCTGGGTGCTCTTGCCCGAGCACCTGCTCGGAGCGAGCCTCATTCCCGAGCTCACCCGCCGTCAGGTGCTGCTCTGGGTGATGTGGCCCGCGACGGGCATGCTCGTCGCGGGCGGACTCACCGCGCTCGCGCTGCGCTGGCGGATGCTCAAAAAGACGTTCCAGGATCTGTCCGGCGCGGCCGTCGCCCCCGACGACTTCCCGATGCGCTGGGTGGTGGCCGGCACGCTCGTCACGGCGGCTGCTCTCGTGCTCGTCCAGCGCCTCGTGCTGGGCATCCCGATCTGGATGACGCTCGTCGCGATCGTGCTGTCGGTGCCCCTGATGCTGGTGGGTTTGCGCGTGCTCGGCGAGACGAACTGGGGACCGATCAGCGCCCTCTCCAACATGATGCAGGCGGTCTTCGGGCTGCTCGCGCCGGGACACGTCGCCGCCAACATGGTCGCGAGCGGAGTCACCGGCTCGGTGGCGGCCGAGTCCGAGGGGCTCATGCAGGACTACAAGACCGGCGCCATCATCGGCTCGTCGCCGAAGTACCTCACCTACGCGCAGCTGCTCGCCGTGCCGGTGGGCGCCGCCAGCGTTTCGCTCGTCTATCCGCTGCTGCGCGACACGTACGGGATCGGCGGCGAGCACGGCCTGAGCTCCCCGATTTCGCAGAAGTGGGCGGGGTTCGCGAAGCTCCTGTCGCGCGGGCTCGACGCGCTCCCGAACGGCGCGCTCGCGGCGCTCGTGATCGGGGTCGTCACGGGCGTCGTGCTCACCGTGCTCGAGAACACGCGCGCGCGACCCTTCGTGCCCTCACCGACGGGCGTCGGGATCGGCATGCTGGTCCCGGCGAGCGCGATCTTCACCATGTTCCTCGGCGGCGTGGCGGAGCTCGTGTGGCGCCGGACGCGCCCCCGCTCGGCGCAGCGGCACCTCCTGCCGCTCGCTTCGGGCTTCATCGCGGGTGAGGCGGTGATCGCGGTCGTGATCCCGATGCTGGTCGCCGCGCACCTGCTCGAGCTCAAGTAGCCGCGAGGGCGTTCGCCCTCAGGGCTCGAGCACGCACTTGCCCTGATCGAGATCGCACCTGAAGTTCAGGTTCAGGTCGGCGGTCAGAGGATCGCAGTCGCCCTCGGCGTCACAGCCGCCCGTCTCGAGCAACGCACAGTTGTCGAACCCGGTGCCGAAATGCGAGCACGGCAGGCAGGTGCCGGCGCCGTCGACCTCGATCTCGTCGTCGTCCGAGAACATCTGGAGCGGAAGACAGACTTCCGCCGTGCCGCAGGGACCGCCGGTCACGGCGTTGCAGAGCTGCGTACAGAACTCCTGCTGCTCGCCGACCTCGGTCACGATGCAGACGGCGCCTTCCCCGCACTCGTTTCGGAAGTTGCAGTCCTCGCCGAGCGCGACATCCCCGTGCGTGATGCAAATCGGGTGCTTCTCGCCCGTGAAGACGCACGCGAGCTCGCCCGCACACTCCTGAGCGAGGAGGTCGCACGGCGGCTCGCACCGGCCGAAGGTCGTCCCGTCGGTGAGCTCCGACGGCACGCAGGTCCCCGCGCACCCGGCCGGTTCCTCGGGATCGCAAAACTCACGGCAGACGTTGCCCGTGAAGGTCCCCGAACAGATGCTGCCGGCGACGCAATCGTCGATCTCGTCTTCGTTGCGGGTGCAGGCGTTGCCCGGGGCCTGCGTTCCGTCGGCGACACAGTCGACGCCGGTCGCGAAGGGATCCTCGCTCGTGAGGACCATGGTGCAGCGCTCGCCGGTTCCGCAGGGCGCTTGCGTCAGCACGTCGCACGCGGGCTCGGGACCTCCGCCGCCGGCTCCGGCCTCGTTGTCCTGACCGCCCATGCCGGCGTTGCTTCCGCCGCTGCCCGTGTCGCCGGCGCCGCCCGCATCGCCGCCGCTGCCCGGGTTCGCTCCACTCCCGCCGGCGCCGGCATCGCCGCCGCTGCCGTTGCCACAGTCGCAGGCACCCCAACCGGAGCCGTCATCACGGCACGCCTGTGCGCCGTTGCAGGCGCCGGGGCCGCGGCAGGTCTGGGTCTCGCCCGGCTCGCAGACTCGCTCCGACCCCGCGCTGCCGGCCGAGGCTTTCCCCGCGGCGCCCTTGCCCGAAGACCCGGCGGCAGCCTTGCCTCCGGCCCCGCCTGTCCCCGCGCTGCCGCCCTTGCCGGCCTCGTTCGTGTCGTCTCCGGAGTCGTCGCCGCAGCGAAGGAGGAAGAGCGTCGAGAGCAGAACGGCGGAGGTGAGGTACGTCGAGGGCTTGTGCATCTGGGTGAGGAATCCTTGGACAGGTGATGAGGGAACGGGCTCAGCGTTTCACGCCGGTGGAGGGTTCTGCGCGGACGAGGTACTTTCCGATCTCCTCCCGTTTCGCGAGCACGGCGTCGAGCATCGCCATGGCGTGAGCGACGCGCTGCGGGGCGGTCAGGTCGGGGTGGGCGAGCCGCACCTTGTCCCAGCGAAGCTTCAGCGTGTTCTGAAGCTCGCGGAGATCGTGGACGGCACGAAGCGCGGGACTCCTGAAGGAGGGCGGCCAGGCCGAGTCGACGGCGACCGCGAGCGCGGCGGCGACCCCGAGCCCGACGGACAAGCGCGAGGCGGCGAGACCCGCCGCGACCGCCGCCCCCGCCGAACCGAGCAGCGCGACGCCGCGGAGCACCCAGAAGCGGATGCGTTCGTTGCGATCCTGGCGGAGGTTCACGAGCGCCCAGCGCTCGAGGTCCTCGATCTGGTCGTCGATGGCCGTGTCCGGCGCGAAACCGGCAGGCAGCCGGGTCAGGGCGTCGATGTCGGCCTCGCCGCTGTCCGGCTGGATGCTGCTCATCCCCGAGCGGGTCGGCGGAAGCGACGGCGGGGGCAGGGGTCGCATCGATTCAGCCATCCTCAAATCACAGCCCTCCTGGCCCCCGAAGGCAACCTGGAACGGGAAGGGTGGGGCCTGCCGCGGCCGATTTATGCCTCCTGGGCGATTTCGGTGGGTTCGAGTTGCGGGGCCGGGCGGCTTCGGCTAGCTTCCGCGCCCCTCAAATGGCCTACGCAGTCATCCGCTCCGGCGGCAAGCAATACCGGGTCGCCGAGGGCGAAACGGTGCGCGTCGATCGCCTCACCGGCGCCGCGGGCGACAAGATCTCCTTCGACGACGTTCTCCTGATCGGCGGCGACACACCGCAGATCGGCAAGCCCAAGATCGCCGGCGCCTCGGTCGAGGCCGAGATCGTCGGTGACGTGAAGGGCGACAAGCTCGTCGTCTTCAAGTTCCGCAAGCGCAAGCGCTCGCGCAAGAAGGCCGGGCACCGCCAGGGCTACACGGCCGTCAAGATCACCAAGGTGAAGGGCTGAGCTCATGGCACACAAAAAAGGTGGCGGTTCTTCCAGGAACGGTCGCGGCTCCAACGCGCAGTTTCGTGGCGTGAAGGTGTTCGGCGGTGAGCACGTGCGCGCGGGCGGCATCCTGGTGCGCCAGGTCGGCCAGACCATCAGCCCCGGACGCAACGTGGGCGTCGGTCGCGACTACACCCTCTTCGCGCTGGTCGACGGCGAAGTGAAGTACGAGCACGCGACCAAGTCGAAGAAGCGCGTCTCCGTGTACCCGGCCGTCGCGAGCTGACGCCGATTTCCTCGCGCTACAAGGTCCTCGTCAGCGACATCGACGGCACCTTGCTGGGGCCGGACGGTGAGATACGGCCCAAAGATCGGCGCGCGATCGACGCGCTTTTGGAGCGCGGCGTGCACGTCACGCTCTGCACCGGCCGCATGTTTTCCGGCACCCAGCCGATCGCGCTCGAGCTCGGCCTGGACGCGCCGCTCGCCTGCGTGGACGGCAGCCACGTCGCGCACAGCACGAGCGGGCGCCAGCTCGCGTGCACGCCGCTCGCCGCCGAGGCGCTCGAGACGCTGCTCGGCATCCTGGTCGATCACGAGGCCGCCGCGTTCGCGTTCTCGGACGAGCTGCTCTTCCACGACGAAGGCGGCATGCGCTACCTCGAGTACGTGCGGGCCTGGTCGCGGCGGACGCACCTGGTGAGCGACCTGCTCGTGAACAGCGCGTGGCAGGAGAGCCGAGCGATCCCGGCGGTGCTGGCGCTCGGCAGCGAGGAGCTCATGCGCAAGGCCGAGCGGGCGCTCGGCGAGCGCGCGCCCGGCGGGCTCCAGGGTGTGTGCTTCGAGTCGCTCTGCGACGAGGACGAGTTCGGCAGGCGGCCCTGGGCGCTGCTCGTGCGAGCCGCCGGGGTCGACAAGGGGACGGGCGTCGAGTGGCTCGCGCGTCACTACGGCGTCTCCCTCGACGAAATCGTCACGCTCGGGGACTGGCTCAACGACGTACCGATGCTCTCGCGCACCGGGCTTTCCTTCGCGATGGCGCAGGCGCCCGACGTGGTGAAGCAGGCGGCGAGCGCCGTGCTGGAAGCCGACGATGTCGAGGGCGGCGCCATCGCCGAGGCAGCGGAGCGCGCCGGGCTCCTGTAGCATGGGGGCCGTGCCCCGCATCGCCGTGCTGCCCCCGGAGCTCGCGAGCCAGATCGCCGCGGGCGAGGTCGTCGAGCGGCCGGCGAGCATCGTGAAGGAGCTCGTCGAGAACGCGCTCGACGCGGAGGCCACGCGCTGCGACATCGAGATCGAGGGCGGCGGCATCGCGCGCATCGTCGTCTCCGACGACGGCTACGGCATGGATCCCGTGGACGCCGAGCGGGCGCTCGAGCGCCACGCCACCAGCAAGCTCTCCGCGCTGGCCGATCTCGAGCGACTCGTCTCTTACGGCTTCCGCGGCGAAGCGTTGCCGAGCATCGCATCGGTCAGCCGTTTGACGTTGCGCACGCGCGCGCGCGGCGCGGAGGCCGGCGTCGAGGTCAGCGCCGTGCCGGGAGAAAAGCTCGCGACGAGCCCGCGTGGTCTGCCGCCCGGGACCGAGGTCGAGGTGCGCGACCTGTTCTTCAACGTGCCGGCCCGCCGCAAGTTCCTGCGCTCGAGCGGGACCGAATCGGGGCACGTCACGGAAGTCATCGAGGCAGCGGCGCTCACGCGGCCGGACGTGAGCTTCACGCTCGTGCGCGACGGTCGCCGCGTGCGCGAATTCCTGCGCACGAACGATCGCGCCGAGCGCGTGCGCCAGGTCGAAAGCGAGGAGTCGCTCGCCGCCTGCAAAGGCGAGCGAGGGCCGCTTCGCGTCGAAGCGTTCCTCTCGCGGCCCGAGGCGGCGCGCGCGGGCGCCGGCGGGCTCAGCTTGCTCGTGAACTCCCGGCCCATTCGCGATCGCGCGCTGCAAGTGGCGATCGCGCAGGCGTACGGCAGCGTGCTGGAGCGCGGGCGCTATCCCCGTGGCGTCGTCTTCCTCGATCTGCCGGGCGCGCTCGTCGACGTGAACGTCCATCCGCAGAAGGCGGAGGTGCGCTTCGCCGATCCGCGCGCCGTGAGCGACGCGCTCTACGCCATCCTGTCGCGCGCGCTGGCGAGCGCCTTCTCCCTGCCCGTGCCGGAGCGCGCGGCCTGGGGTCGGCGCCCGCAGCCAGTCTACGCCGGCGCGGCGCTCGCGCG
>DASXWF010000197.1:0-9708 GCA_036503835.1 Polyangiaceae bacterium
CCGCACCGACAGCCAGATCAAGGAAATGTTCCTGCGCGGCGTCCGGCCGGACGGGAAGGCGCTCCACCCGTTCATGCCCTACGCGTACTTCGGGAACATGAGCGAGAGCGACGCGGACGCGATCGTCGCCTACCTTCGCACCGTTCCGGGCGTCGATCACACCGTGACGGCGAGCCAGGCGCCGTTCCTCGCGCCGGCCAAGCCCGTGGCGCGCGCGCCGGCGGCGCTGATTCCGATGCCCCGCGGCGACTACCCGGCACGGGAGGCGGCGCTGCGCGGGCGCTACCTCGCGGGCAACATCGGAAGCTGCCTCGCGTGCCACACGCCGCGCGGAGCGGAGCGGCCGCTCTTCGAGCGCGCGTTTCAGGGCGGGCTCGAGTTCCGCCGGAGCGGGCTCGGTCTGCCGCCGAGCTTTCCCGACGTCATCCATTCCCCGAACCTGACGCCGCACGCCACCGGCATCCTCGGTCACTCGGTGGCCGATCTGGTCCGTGCGATCAAGCACGGGGAGGATCCGAATCAGCGCGGCTCCCGGCTCTGCCCGCCCATGCCCGCCGGTCCACGCGGCAGCCTCGCCGGGTTGACGGACGCCGACGCGTCGGACATCGCGCACTACCTGCTCTCGTTGCCGCCCGCCGATCACGCGATCCCGAGCGACTGCCGGGGTCCCGCGCTCGCGGCCGCGCCGGCCGGAGCGCCGGCGTCCGACGTCGTGCGACGCCTCGCGCCGTTCGTGGGAAATCCCTCCGCGGATCCGGGGCCGCTGCGCCTTTCTGAGTTGGGCCTCTACGCGGACATCGCGAAGAAGCTCCCGGCGCCCGACGTTCGCGCCTTCGAGCCCGCGTTCGCGCTCTTCAGCGACGGCGCGGAGAAGCGCCGCTGGCTGCGCTTGCCGGAGAACGCGCGCATCGACGGCTCCGATCCCGAGCACTGGTCATTTCCCGTCGGCAGCCTGCTGTTCAAGGAGTTTTCGCTGGGCGGGCAGCGCATCGAGACGCGGGTCCTCGCGCGCACCGGCTCGGGTCCGGACGATTTCTTCCTGGGCGCGTTCGCCTGGAACGACGACGAATCGGAGGCGCTGTTCGTGCCGGCCGGCAAGGTGACGGCTCAGGGCTACGAAGTTCCGAGCGCGGAGCGCTGCTGGAGCTGTCACGGAGGCGAGCAGGCGCGAGTGCTCGGATTCTCCGCCGTGCAGCAGCCGGACGTGCCCGCCGAGCTCCTGAGCTCTCCACCGGCTCGGCGCTTCACACCGCCCGGCGACGAGCGGACGCGGCGCGCGCTCGGCTACCTGCACGCGAATTGCGGGCACTGCCACAATCCTCGCGGCAGCGCCCGCCCGGACACCGATCTCGATCTCGCGCTCCGCCCGGGCGACACCGCCACCGCCGAAACCGGGGCGTACCGGACGGCGGTCGCGCGCCCCTCCACTGCCTTCCGGAGCCCGCGGCACGCTCTGCGTGTCGCACCCGGCGCGCCGGACGCGAGCGCGCTCCTCTACCGTATGTCCGACTCGAGCCCCGAGGTGCACATGCCGCCGCTCGGCAGCAACGACGTGGACGCGGGGGGCGTCCTGCTCGTGCGCCGTTGGATTCAGGGGCTTTGAGGACGCTGCCTCAGCCGCAGGTGGCGTTGTCGGTCGGGTTGATCTCGCTGTCCGCGTCCGTGCAGATCACGTCGGAGCAGCTGCCTTCGGTGTTGCAGAACTCGCAGGCCGATTTGTCGAGGCTCGCGCAGTCGAGGTCGCGCGCGCCGCATCCGCAATCGCACACCTCGTCGGCGTAGGTGACGTCCGGGCAGGTCCAGGCTTCCGGCACCTCGATGCAGCGGGAGTTGTCGTTCGGATCGATGTGGCTGCAGTTGCCGCCGGCGCAGCCCAGGCAGTCCTGACAATACTCCAGGGTCGTGCTGCCGCCGCAGGCCGGATCCGGCACACCACAGCCGCACTGGCAGGACCGGTCGGTCCAGTGCTCCGCGTCGCAGGTCCAGCCTTCCGGCGGAGGCGCGCACTGGGTCGTGTCGTCCGGATCGATCGAATCGCCGCACACTCCCACGCCGCACATCGGGCATTGCTCGCACTCGGCGAGCGTGTCCGTGCGGCAATCCGGATCGGGCACGCCGCAGCCGCATTCGCACGAGAGTCCGTCCCCGTAGTAGGAGTCACTGCAAGTCCACTCCGCCGGCGCGGGCGGTTGCACGCAGCGTTCGATGGACGTTTCGTCGATGGTGCCCGGGCAGGCCTGACCGGAGCACGAGCCCTCGTCGTTGCACTTGTCGCAGAGGCCGGCGTCGTTCTCGGCGCAGTCGGGATCGCGATAGCCACAGCCGCAGTCGCACTGCGAGCCGTCATGGTAGAGCCGCTGCGCGCACGACCAGGCGGCGGGCGGGGTCGTGCAGACCGTAGGCCTGTCGTGGTCGATCGTCGAGCAGTCGTAGCTCGAGCAGCCGTCGGCCGGACAGAAGTCACAAGCTTCGAAGCTCTCGTCTTCACAATCGACGTCGAGTGTTCCACAGCCGCAATCACAGACCGAGTTTCCGTACAGGTCGCTCTCGCACAGCCATTCGTCGGGCGCCGGTACGCACCGGGAGTTGTCGTCCTCGTTCACGTTCGCCGGGCAGACGCCGTTCGCGCAGCTCCCGAAGGAGTAGCAGGTGTCGCAGCTCTCCGCGCTCTCGTCCTCGCAGTCGGGGTCGACCACGCCGCAGCCGCAGTCGCAGCCGCTACCGTCACCGTAGCGGTTTTCGGCGCAGGTCCAGGCCTCGGGCGGCGCGAGACAGTGCGCGGTGTCGTCGGGATCGACCTTCTCCGCACAGCCGCCCTCGCAGGCGCAGCGGATGCACTCGCCGAGCCGATCAGCGCGCTCGCAATCCGCGTCCTTGGCGCCGCAGCCACAGTCGCACAAGCCGTCGTCGTAGTACGAGGGTGCGCACGTCCAGTCCGCCGGAGCCGCGCTGATGCCGCCGCTCGCGCCGCTGCCGCCCTTGCCGGCGACCGCGGTCGAACCGCCGGCGCCCGAGCTCCCGCTGCCGCCGCCGCGGCCGCTCGAACCCCCGCGGCCGGCCGCCGGCGAGCCGCCTCTTCCGCCGGTGCCGGTCCCGCCTTCCCCGGCTTCCGCGTTGGCTCCCGCGTCGGTCGACGTTCGGCCGGCAAGGTTGGACGGCCCGGGACGGGTCGAGGTCTTCCCACAACCAGCGAAGGCGAGCACCAGGAGCCCGGCCATCGTCACCCAACGCCACGGAAACACCGCGCTCATCTCTTTCTCGTGCTCCGTTCGGCGGCGCTGCGCTGCTTGTCGCGTTGAATCACCGCACCTGGGTTGCGGTGTAGCACGCTCGTGTCGAGTGGCGTCGAGTCAACACGGGACGAAGAAAATTACGACGGTTCGCGAACGTCCTGCCGACCTGCTTCGATGGCGCGCAAGCGGGCATGTCCTGTGACCGCGCTCTGCGGCCGAGTTGGTGAGAATTTTCTCATCTGGCTCGGACGCGTTGCTCCGCTTCGTCTCAATGCCGGAGTGGTCGATCGGCGTGCGGCTTGGGCGCGGCGTCTCTCACCTGCGGAAAACGCAGTGTCACGGTCGTGCCGCGGCCCGGCGCGCTCTCGAGTTTCACGCTGCCGCCGCTCGCGGTGACGAAGCGTTTCACCGACGCCAGGCCGAGCCCCGTGCCGCCCTCTTCCTCACGGGTCGTGAAGAAGGCCTCGAACGCTCGAGCCCGAACCTCGTCCGTCATGCCCGCTCCGTCGTCGGTCACGCGGAGCACCGCCTCCGCGCGCGGCGCCTCGTGCTTCACGCTCGTGCCCGCGCGAGCTCCGTTGGCGAGCTCGGCCGGAGCGATCTCCACGGAGGTCGAGATGCGCAGTGTGCCGCCGTCCGGCATGGCGTTCCGAGCGTTCGCCACCAGGTTCAGGATGGCGTGCTCGAGGCCGGGGCGGTCGACCAGAAGCTGTGCCTGAGGCTCGCCGAGGGCGAGGGTGACCGCGACGCGCGAACCCGCGACCCGTTCGAGCCAGGGGCGTACCGCGCGCAGCACGGCGTTCAGACCGATCGCTTCGAGCGCTCGCTCGTGCGGGCGAGTGGTCGCGACGACGTTGCGGAACAGGAGCGCCGAACGCGTGGCGATGGACTCGAGATCGGCGGCGATCGCGGCCGCCGACGAGCTCGTGTCGAGCTCGGAAGCCAGCGTCGAGCTCAGCACGAGCATCGGTGTCATCAAGTTGTTGAAGTCGTGCAGCACGTTCGCCGTGAGCAAGCCGAGCGCCTCGAAATGCCGGAGCTCCTTGATCTCGTCCTCGAGCGCCCGGCGCTCGGTGAGATCGCGGAGCGTCACGACGAACCAAGCGTCGCTCGTGTGCCCTTCGAGCGCGAGCGGCCCCGAGGCTCTCGGGCCGCTCGTCGCGGGAAGCTCTCGCGTTGCCCGTCCGTTCGCCTCGAGCTCGCGCAGGAACGCCGCGAGTTCCGGATCTTCCTGCGCGTGCTCGAAGCGCGAAACCGCGCTCGCGAAGCGCTCGCTCCCGGCGGCCCGGTTGCGCTCGACCAGGCTGCCGTCCCGATCCAGCACGAGCACCGCGTCGGCGAGCTCGTGCCGTACGAAATCCGCGAGCACCTGTTCGGGTGAATGTGCCCTCTGCTCTCGCATGCTGCGAACGTACGGACCCGAACGGGGTTCTGCCGTCGGCTCGCCGCCGCCCGGCGTGTCGGACTTTTTCCCCCGAACCCGGGGTTCCCTCTGCCTCGAAACGTCCATGCCTCTCTGACCCATGACCCGCCTCTCCCTTCCAGATCCTCTTCTAGCGTACGACGCTGGACGTCACGAGCTCGATCGCACGCTCGAACTCGTGAGACTTGTCGAGGAAGTGATTCGCGCCCCGTCCCAGACACGATCTGCGGTGCACCTCGCTCGCGTCGTTGGTCAGGACCACGACGACGCTCGCCGGTGTCCGGCGCTTCACCTCTTCGATCAGGCAGAGCCCGCTTTCGCCGGCGAGGTGGATGTCCAGCACCACGGCGTCGAAGCGCCCGCGAGTCAGGTGCGCGCGGGCCTCGCGGGTGTCCGCCGCGGCGACGGCCTCCACGTGGGGAAGATCGCGGAGGAGCACGAGCAGCCGCTCGCGCACGGGCGACGAATCTTCCACCACCAGGACGCGCATTCGAAGAGGCTATCGTCCGGCGCGTCTCCGTCCCATCGGTGGCGGGGTCCAGCTCCCGTCGGACGATGACCGAGGCGCGTCGGTGTTCGTCCTACACGAGCCCTTGCCGCACGGCGTAGTGGGTGAGCTCGGCGTTCGTCTTCATCTCCATCTTCTTCAGGAGCCGCGTGCGGTGCGTGCTGACCGTTTTCACGCTGAGCGCCAGCATTTCGGCGACTTGCGAGACGGTCTTCCCGGAGGCGATGAGCTTCAGGATCTCGAATTCGCGGTCGGAGAGGCGCTCGTGCGGGTGGCCGACGGCCTCGCCCGCGACCAGGGATGCCAGCGCTTCCGCGAGCTCCGCGCTCACGTAGCGGCCCCCTTGAGCGAGCCGCTTCACGGCCTCGGTCAAGCGCTCGGGCGCGCTCTCCTTGTTCAAGAAGCCCGCCGCGCCGGCGCGGATCGCCCGGACCGCGTACTGCTCTTCCGGGTGCATCGTGAGGATCAGGACGCGCGCTTCGGGTCGGAGCTTCTTGATTTCGCCGATCAGCTCGATGCCGTTTCTGCCCTGCAGGCTGATGTCGAGCACGATCACGTCGAAGCGCTGCTCGGACACGCGCGCGAGCACGTCGGCGGCGGTGCCGACCTCCGCGCCCACGTGAATGTCCGGTGATTCGGCGAGCAGCTGGCGCAGGCCCAGGCGGACCACGGGATGGTCGTCGGCGATGAGAACCTTGATCATCGAGTGTCGTCGGTGAGCGGAATCGCCACGGCCACCCGCGTGCCGCGCTCGGGCGCTCCGCTCACGAGGAGGGTGCCGCCCAGTCGCCGCGCCCGCTCGCGCAGGCCGAGCAAACCGAGCGAGGTGGTGCTCGAAAGCGCCTCGTCGGTGATCCCCGTGCCGTCGTCCGTGACCTCGAGCGAAAGCCCTCGAGCATCCTGCTCGAGTCGAACCGCGACGTGCCGGGCGTTGGCGTGGCGCGCGACGTTCGTCAGCGCCTCTTGCAGCATGCGGAATACCGCCGTGGAGAGCTCGCGCTCGAACAGCCGCTCGCGGACGTTGCTGGTGAAGCTGCAGGCGGTGCCGGTGCGCCGTTCGAAATCGTGCACCTGCCACTCCACCGCCGCGACGAGACCGAGATCGTCCAACACGCCCGGCCGGAGCGACGCGGAGATGCGGCGGACCTGATCGATGATGCAATCGGTCATGCTCGACATCTCCTTCAGCTTGTCGAGCACGCCGTCCGGGACGTTCGGAGCGCGCCGCACGATCCAGGCGACGTCCATCTTGAGCGCGGTGAGGGACTGCCCGAGCTCGTCGTGGATCTCGCGCGCGACGCTGGTACGCTCGTCCTCGCGCACCGCTTCGATGCGGGCCGAGAGGGCGCGCAGCTGGTCGTCGAGGGCCTGGCGTTCCACGGCGATCCCCGCGAGGTGCGTGGCGCGCGCGATCAGCGAAAGCTCGCCCGGATCGGGCGTTCGGGCCTCGCGGTAGTAGAGCGCGAACGTCCCGAGCACCCGGCCGTCGCTCGAGAAGATGGGCGTCGACCAGCAGGCGCGCAGGTCGTGGACGAGCGCGACCTCCCGGTACGCCTTCCACAGCGGATCGCTCGCGACGTCGCGGGTGATCACCTGCTCTTTGCGGAAGGCGGCCGTGCCGCACGAACCCGCAGAGGGACCGATCGGCTCGCCGTCGATGGCGCGGTTGTAGGCGTCCGGAAGATGCGGCGCGACGCCGAGCCGCAGCCGTTCGCCGTCGAGCAGCAGGATCGAACCCAGCGTGTCGTGTGCCTGCTCCTCGATCGCGAGCACGAGCGTCGCGAGGATTTCCGTGAGCTCCACGCCCGTCGCGATCATCTCGAGGATGCGCGTCTCGGCCGCCTGGAGCCGCCGGCCCTGCGCCTCGGACGTCACGTCCCGGCAGGTGCCGATCAGACCCAACAGGCCGCCTTGCGCGTCCTTCAGGACGTCTCCCACGGTGTCGAGCTCGCGAATAGAACCGTCGGGCCTCACGACGCGCTCCACGTAGGAGAAGCGTCCCCCGCGCTCGATCGCGCGCCCCACCTCCTGCTGGACACGCTCGCGGTCGGCCGGGTGGAGCTTGCCGAGGAAAGTCTGGAACGTGATCTCGCACGAGCGCGGCTCGAGTCCGTAGATTCGATAAAGCTCGTCCGACCACGTCACGACGTTGGTCGCCGGATTCCACTCCCAGCTCCCGATGTGGGTGATCTGCTGAGCCGTTGCCAGCTGTCGTTCGAGCCGCGCCGCCCAATCGCTGCTGCCGGCACGGCCGGTTTCCAGCCCCTTGGAAATGACCTCGCTCACGGGATCGCCCTCGGAGCACTCCAGCTTACCATCTTTTCGCGGCGTCGATTGTGCTGCTCTCTCGAGGCGCGCAATGTTTGCGTCGCCGGAACTAGAGCGCTTCCAATGACTTCAGGGCGCAGCTGCGAGCGCGCGTGGCTCGACGAAATCGCGAATCCTCGCGGGGGCGCGCAAGATGGCCTGCTCCACCCTGTCTTCGAAGAGTAAGCGTACGAGACCGGGTCCGAGATCGATCGCGACGCCGACGGTGATCAGTGTCCGCCCCGGTCCGAATTCGCGCACCCGGAAAAAGCCCCAGAGGTCGCGAATGTCGTGCGGGCGTTTCGGATCGAGCCAGAACCGGATCTCGTCGCCGCCCGGAGCCTGCTCGAGAGCGAGCGTATAGGTCGCGAGAAACGGGGCCTTACCCTGAACGAGCTCGACGCGCGCGCTGTGGCCCGAGCTGTCGAGGAGCTCGGCCGTGTGCGTGTGCGGCAGGGCGTACGGCAGGGCTCGTACGTCGGCGAGGGCGAGCAGCACTTCACGAGGGCTTGCGCGCACGACCTGATACGAGACGCCGCCCACATAGCGACCTGCTTCTCCGCGCGTGAACCGCACACGGCGGGAAACCGTCTGGCCCGTGTGGAGCGCGTTGCGTTCGGCCGGCGAGAGCAGCGAGCGCGAGGCGCTGCGGCGCGGTTCCGCGCCCGTCACCCCGGAGAGCGCGAGAATCAGGCCAACGATCAGGGGCAAGAGCCCCGCGCGCGGCATGGCACTCACGATAACGCCCGAACCGGCCCCGGCCAATCGCCCCGTTCATTGCCGCGATAACGCAAGGTTTTAGTCGAGGCGAATCTCATCGTGGCGGATTGGGGCGCTCCCCCCGAGGTTGAGCGAGGTTGCGTGCTAGAGATGCGGCGCGATGCCCTCGTGGAAGCCTCGAGATGAGAAGGTAGACGGGTTCGTGCGTGAGCGTGTTCGCCGCCAGGCGCGGCACACGCCGCCGCTGGTCGCGAGCGCCGTGCTCGTCGCGTGGGGCTGCGCCCAGCCGGCCGAGGTCGATCGCGACACTCCGTCGTACGAGCCGAACGCCGGCAGCAGCGGTACGAGTGGCGGCTCGCTGTCGCCGAGCGGTGGCAGCTCGGGAAAAAGCACGGGCGGTAGCTCCGGGCAGAGCAGCGGAGGTAGCGCGACCGTGAGCGGGGGTACGTCCGGCAGCGCTGGCAGTGGTACGGCGGGCTCGAACACGAGCGGAGGCAACGGTGGTTCCGCGAGCGGTGCAGGTGGCAGTACCGGCGGCGGTGGAAGCGCCGGAACGTCCGCGGGCACGGACGCGACCGGCGGTGTCGGCGGAAGCGCTGGTGCCGGCGCGACCGGCGGTGTGAGTGGAGCCGGTGCTGCCGGCGGCACCACCGGTGGAAGCGGCGGAGACGTGAGCGCCGGAGGCGCGACGGGTGGTGGCGGCAGCGCAGGCAGCTCGGGAGCGGGCGGCTCGGGAGGTTCGGGCGGGATGCTCGACCCGAACTGGATGCCTCCCGCGGACATGGCCGACAAGGCGAAGGTCGTCCTCCTCTATCATTGCGATCAAACGGCCAACAGCTCGACCAACATCGCCGCGTCGATGACGCTGCGGAATCAGACCGACGAGCCGTACGACATGAGCCAGGTGACCATCCGCTACTGGATGAGCTCCGAGCCGCCGCCTCGTCCGGAGCTCTATCATTCCTCCTCGAATTTGAGCGCAACGACGCCGCCGGTCTTCGTCGCCAACAACGCGAACAGCTACCTCCGCTTCAGCTTCCGCGCGGGAGGAACGCTCCCGGTCTACGTGGATCAGAACACGCTGAACTCCGGGCAGGTCAACTTCGGCGTTCAGCGCGACGGCGGCGTCAACAGCAATTTCAATCAGGCGAACGACTGGTCCTTCGACAGGACAGCGTCGCAATCCAAAGTGAACCCGAAGATCACCGTCTACGACGGTGACACGCTGATCTGGGGCTGCGAACCGTCGCAGGTCTGCGCCGACACCGAGGACTCCGGCGCTGCGGGCGCTGCGGCCGAGTGAGGCTCAGAGGCCCATCGGGCCGAGCTCGTGCGGCACGGCGCGCGTAGAGCCCACGGGCGGAAGCGGTTTGCCGACGAGGCGGTGCTGCTCGAGCGTCAAGAGGCAGGCATTTTCGGGGAGGTCGAAGGCGACGCGCGTGAAGAGCCCGTCGACGCTGGCGAGGATCCGGGCCTCGAAGCGATCGAGGACGACGTGCTGGCCGGTGACGAGAGGG
>DASXWF010000198.1:0-3573 GCA_036503835.1 Polyangiaceae bacterium
GGCCCTCGGAACATGCCGAGTTCCGCGCTCGCCGGCGTGAGCGCTCGGCACGCGCCGGGGCTCGCTACTCACCATACGTCTTCGGATCAGCCAGCATCCGGCGCAGGCGCGTCCCCGCGACCGCTGGGTCGATCCTGGTGACGAGCCAGTGCCTGGCCGCTCCGCCCGGCACGAGGGTAGGACCGGCGCTCGCGTCGAAGACGGCGTCCGGGTCGGGAGCGACACGTTCGACCGCGGTGACGAACTCCGGCAGCGCGGCCGCGAGGACGGAGACTTGGTCGGCTCGCGACGGGACGTCCGCGATGTTGGGCTGCTCCGCGACGACGAGGTCCACGAGGGGATTTTGCGGCAGGCGCGCGAGCTCAGCGGCCGGCAGATCGATCGTCGGGTCGTAGAAGGCGCTGACCTGAACGTACCGCAGTCGTTGCGCGACAATCCAGTCCGCCCAAGGGTCGAGCTCGCCGTTCGGGGCGCTCATCACGGCCCGACTCGCGGTGCTCGAGCCCAGCGCCGCCACCACGACGATCCGCTCGCTCACTCCGGGATCGAGCAGGTACGCGTCGGCGACGTCCGTGAGCCGTCCGCCCGTGACGACGGCTACGGGTCGATCGGGCGCGCTCGTGCGCGAGGAGACGTCGACGATCAGGCGAGCTCCTTCCGAAGCGTTGGGAACGGTGGCCTCGATGTCGCCGTCCGCGGGGCGCACGAGCGGCGCGCCGGTGCTGGCTACGGGATCGGGAATCGCGTCGAGTCCGCTCGCTCGCGCCGCGTCAACGAGCTCCTGCCATGCGGCGACGTTCAAGCTCAGATCGGTGGCGTAGCTGCTCGCGTTGATCGTGATACCGGCGAGGTCCGGCCCGCCCGCGTTCGAAAACAAGATCGCATACAGGCCATACCAGTTGCCGGTGCCGTCGTTGCTGAGGATGATCGGATTGCGTTGGTCGATCGGCAAGAGCCCGTTCGAAACGTCGGAGCCCGCATCGAGCGTCTGCCCGTCGCACGCACTCAACAGCAGCGCGAGCCCCGCGGCTCGGGCTTTCAGGGGTAGGCCGACCGACTTCACGGCAGCGAGGCCAGCATTCCGTCCACCTTGCGCAGCAGCACGCTGCGCGGGAACTGGCGGCGAAACCTGGCCGCCGCGCGTCGCGCCTGCTCGCCGCGGCCGAGAGCGACCAGCGCTTTCACGCGCAAGACCTCGCGCTCCTCCGACAGCCGCCCTGCGGGGAAGCTGCGCTCGTGTGCGGTCAAGACGTTCAGCACCGTCGTGTAGTCGGAGCGGGCGTCCGCCTGACGCGCGCGACTCAAGAGCTCGAGCTCTTCGATTCCCCGGTTCGTCGCGCTCGAAGGCCCGGCGCTCGGGGCGACCTCCCTCGCCGCGGGGGGCGTGCTCGAAGTCGTCGGTGCTGGAGCCGGCTCTCCGCGGGGGGCAGGCGCCGGCGCCGCGCCGAGTGGCGCCGCAGAACCGGAAACCGCGGCCGGGACCGGTCGGGATGGCGCGCTGGAGCTCTGTGTCACGGCGGGCGTGTCCGCGGGCAGGCCGGTGTCCGCTCCTCCCGAAAGCTCGAACGCCGCCGCAATGCCGGCCACGGCGGCAACCCCGGCCGCTGCGGTGAGGAAGCGGCGACTGACGCCCGCTCGCGTCGCGGGCGGCGCCGGCGCGCCGAGCTTCACCGCTTCCTGCGCGCGCGACAGCAGGCGAGCGCGCACCTCTTCGGCTTGCGGCGGAACGACGCGCTCTTCCGCCAACAAGGCCTCGACCGAGGGCGAGAGGCTCGACGACCTGGATCCCGGCGCCGATTTCACGGCGCGACACTCCGCTTCGGCGCGGGCGTGAGGGCGACCTCGAGCTCGCGGCGCGCCTTGCGCAGCCGGGAGTACGCGGTGAAAAGCGGAATGCCGAGCGTCGAAGCGACCTCGCGCATCGGGACCTCGTCGAGCTCGTGCAGGATCAGCACGACGCGCCGGGGCAACGGTATGCGCTGCAACGCGGCGAGCACGAGGGCTCGCGCCTCGTTCGCCTCGAACGCTCGATCGGGCGCCGGCGCGACGTCCGGCCGGTCGACGTCCGCGTACGAGACTTCCCGCCAGTGCCGGCGCCGGTGGGAGGATGCCACGCGAAACGCGATGCCGAAGAGGTACGGTTTGAAGGCGCGGGTGCGGTCGTACGTCTGCCAGGTGCTCCTCAGCACGAGGAAGGTTTCGTGAGCGAGGTCCTCGAGGTCCGCCGAAGCCACGCCCAGGCGCTGCAGGGTTCTCATGAGGTAGTCGAGCTCACCTTGATAGGCTTCCAGGCAGGCATCGTCGGTCGTGTTCAGGGACACGGTTCCATCCCAGGATATTGCGGGGACTACGCTGAGTTTGTCATCGGAAACGGGCCGCCACGTCGATTCCGACCAGGAGTGACAGTGAGGGCATATCCCACACCGTCGTGCCGTTCAGGGCCACCGCTCGCGGAGTGAGCAGCCCGAGCACGTCGAGCCGCGGGGTCAGCGACCAGACCTGCGAAAATTCCCAGGTCGCGTTCAGTCGCGCACCGGCCTGAGCCAGCGCCGCCGTGGGCGTTTCGGGCTGGTCCACGTCTTGACCCGTGACCCGCAGCTGGCTGACCTTGGCGACGAGGCAGGCCCCGAGCACGCCGCGATGTCCGCACAGCCCCAGCCCACCGCCGATCACATGCTCGCGAAAGGCGCTGCCGTCGGGTTGGCGATCGGTCACCGGCAGCGTCGCGTCGGCACCGAGCTCGAGCGAGAAGTCTCCGCGCCGCACGCCGAAGAACACGCGGCCGTGAGCCGTCAGCGACGGTGAGAGCCCCCAGGCGAGCGACGGTCCGGCGCCGATCCACATTCGAACGGCCGTCGCCTCGGAGGGCACGGCGGCTTCTCTCGGATCGCTGCCCGGCGCCGGTACCTCGGCGGAAGGAGGGCTCGCGCGTGAGGGTCCGGCGGGCTTGGGTGCCGGCTCGGCCGGCGTGCGGTCGGCGCCGGGGTTCGCGGTGGTGGTGTCGGGGTCCGGCGGAGCAGCGCCCTGGTCGGGTTTCGGGCGCAAGAGTTCGATCTGCAGCCCGACGGCGAAGCTCATTTCCGTGAGAAGCTTCGTGCAGTCGCCGTCTTTCCCGCCGAAGCGGCGCTCCCCCAGGCTGGCGCCCTGCGCGTTCCGCCATTCGACTTGCCCGTGAACCCAGTTCCCGGTCGCGCCGACCTGCACGTCCACGCTCACCGCCGCACGCGCGCCGAACGGATCGTAGCCGAGCGAGCGCGCGACCTGGCGCCGGAATTCGGCTTCGTCCCAGCATCGTTCCGCGACACCCTGCACCTCATAGCGGAGGTTCACGGAAAACGGTGCCGCGGCACGAGCTTCGGGCACGCGCTGAAAGAAAACGAGCGCCAGGATCGCCGCCGGCAGCGCGTGGCGGCGCGCGGCGCGGAACACGCGTACGAGTGTCTCCAAGAATCGGCGCAACAAGATCCGGCCGCTCGAGCAAATAACGACGTGAAGTACGCTCTAGTACAACGGCTCACCTGTGCATTCCGGATTACGGAGGAAAGCGTCTGGCCGTTGTACTAGCCGGCCGCG
>DASXWF010000199.1:0-8858 GCA_036503835.1 Polyangiaceae bacterium
CGCTCGCCGCGCGTGTCGCCTGCGCGCCGGACGTCCGACGCCCCGCCGCCGCCTGCCGCCGCCGCCGTCCAGTCTCCGCCGTCGCGATAGCCGCCCTTGCCCCCGCCGTTCCAGCCGCCGTCGCCGGGTTCGTAGAGCGAGCCGTCTTCGCTGCGCCCGCCGACACGTACCCACAGCGTCTCGCCGCCCGTCACCGCAAGCGTCGCGACCACGCGCGCGCCGAGGCCGCCGCTCGGATTGGGCGGAGCTCGATTGAACGCCGTGCCGCCTTCGGCGCCGAACGCCTCGACGGTCACGCTGCTCGCGCAGCTCGGCACGTCGAAGCGCTGCACGTCACCCGTGAACGAGAACGTGACAGAGCCGCTGCACGGCTCGCCCGTCGTGCCGCCGCTCGTCGTGTCTCCGCCGCTGGCACCGCTGCCGCTCGTGCCCGCGCCGCCGGTGTTGCCCGCGCCCGACTGAGCTCCGCCCTGTCCGTCCGTTCCCGACGTCCCGCCGCCAGCGCTTCCTCCGGAGCTGCCGCTGCTCCCGCCGGCTCCGTCCGCCCCGCTTCCGGAATCGCCGCCGTCGCCCGCGCCTGCATCACCTGCGCTCGTGCCGCCGTTCGCCCCGGCCTGTCCCGTCTCGCCCGCGCCCGGCTCGTCGTCACCGGCAGAGCCTCCGCGCAGTCCTCCCGCGCCGCCGTCGGGGACGAAGCCGCCCCCTCCGCGCCCGGCCGCGCCGCTCGTGCCGGCGTTGCGACCGCTCGTTCCGGAGTGCGTTGCGCCCTCGCCGCCCTCTCCACCGTCGCCGTCGTCGATCACGGTGACGCGCGGCACGCACTCCAAGAAACAGAGTCCGACCACCACCAATCCAATGCGCCGAAGCATTACGAAGCTACCTGAGATCCTTGCATGGGTTTCCGGGGCCGCCCAAATGAAGAGACGAGTGCTGGGGCCATTTCGTCACGTGCGCGTCCGTTCGAAGGCGATTCGGCTGCGAAATGCTTGACCGACGGCCGATAGGTTGCGACGCTCCGAGCCGATGCTCCGGCCGAATTCCAGGCTGCCCGCAACGCTCTCCCTCGTGGGGTCGTTGCTCGGGCTCCTGTTCGCGTCGTACTCGACGATGGACTACGCCGAGCACCTCGACCGCGGCCTGCACGAGGTGCACTGCAGCTTCATTCCGGGAGCGCCGCCCACGTCCGAGGCCGAAGCTTGCAGGGCCGCGATGTACAGCCCTTATTCCGCGCTCTTTCGCGAGGCGCTCTGGGGCGGAATCCCGGTTTCGCTGTTCGCGCTCGGGGCCTTCGCGTTTTTCGGCGGTTTTGCGCTCTACCTGCTCCTGGCAGCGGATCGCGCCCCGAGAAAGTCCGTCGGCTTCTTCGCCGCGGTCAGCGTGACGCCGCTCCTGGTTTCGCTGGTGATGTTGACGCTCAGCATCACCAAGCTCGGACACCTCTGCAAGACCTGCGTCGGCATCTACATCTCCTCCTTCGTGCTCGCGGCGGGTGGGCTCTCCGGCCTGCTCACGTTGAACGGCGAGAGCCGCCCGCGGCTCGGCTTCGTGTTTCCGCTGGCATGGCTCGCGGCGCTCGGCGTGATCACGCTCGTGCCCGCGGGCGTCTACGCCGCGACCGCGCCCGACCACCGTCCGTACCTGACCAAGTGCGGCGAGCTCAAGCAGCCGAAGATGGCCGTCGGCTCACCGCTCAAGATCCGCGGCAACGCCGCGGTGCGGCAGGTGATGTTCTTCGAAGATCCGCTCTGTCCCACCTGTCGCGCGTTCCACGACCGGCTGCTCGGCGAGAACGTCTTCGAGAAGCTCGACATCGACCTGATCCTGTTTCCGCTCGACAGCGAGTGCAACTGGATGCTCGATTCCGCGCTGCACCCGGGCGCGTGCATCGTCTCGAAGGCCGTGCTGTGCGGCGGGGATCGCACGCGGCAAGTGCTCGAATGGGCCTACGAAGAGCAGATTTACCTGACGCGCGCGGGCAAGGCAGGTCCGAACGTGCTGCGCGCCGCCATCAAGCAGCGCTGGGGTGACGAGCTCCTGCGCTGCGTGGACGATCGCAAGACGGACGTCCTCCTGAACCAGCACCTGCACTTCGCTTCCGACAACGGCATCCCCGTATCGACGCCGCAGATGTACCTCGGCAACCGGCGCATCTGCGACGAGGATACGGATCTCGGCCTGCGCTTCACGCTCGCCGAGCTCGCGCCGGAGGTGCTCAAGTGAACGTCGCCGCGCGCGCCGAACCGACGCCGCCCGCGCCGAGCTCGGGCTCCGGCATCGCGGGCTGGCTCGGCGCGACGGGAGTGGTGGTGCTCGCGATCGTGACGGCGATCTCCGTGCGGGTCTGGGTCTCCTCCGCGGCGAATCGGCTCGAGCACCCGGCCGACAAACCGAAGGTCGCCGTCGCCGACCAGGCCGAGGTCGCCTACTGCACACCGCGCTTCAAGGAAGTGCTCGAGCGCGTGCTGCATTCCTGCGGCCTCGCGCAGGACGAGACCCGCCGCGGTTGCAAGCCGGCCGACGTGAAGACGTTCGCGTCGATCAGCGATGCGGACTTCAACGAGCTCTTCACGCCGCTCAAGGACCGCGGCGCCGTGATCCTGTTCGACGAGGGCATGCAGGATCTCGACGACGGCGCGAAGAAGATGCTCGAGGACAAGTGGTTCCAGCGCAAGGGCGCGCGCTACTTCTTCGTGGTGGCGCGCGCGTCGAAGACCGGCAACCAGGCGAAGAACCGCGCGCTCTCCCACCGCCGCGCGAATTCGGTCATGTACCATCTCACGAGCATCGCGAACGATCCGCAGATCGAGAAGAAGGTCGGTCTGCTCTGGCTCGGCAACGAGTTTGCCCAACTTTCCAAGGACTACTGCAGCTGGCCCACCTCACGCACCAACGAGAAATGCGACGAAGAGGCCGTCAACCGCAGCGCCTTCGTGTCATGGGTCGATTGCCGGCTGTGACCGCCGCGACGCTTCGCCTGTGTCCGCGCTCGCTCGGGAAGGCGTTGCTCGCCGCGCTCGCCGCGTTCGGTCCGCTCGGCTGCGAGGAGAACGCCGAGAAGAAGAGCAGCGTGACCGCCGGGCGCAGCCAGGCCGTCGTCGGCACGGCGACCGCCACCACGACAGTGACCGCCGCGCCCTCCAGCGCCCGGCCCGCCTCGAAGCCGCGGCGCGCACTGTGCGGGGGAAAGCTCGAGTCCGAGGGGCGCCCCGCGCCGAAGAAGCCGATCTCGCGGCGCGCCGTCGCCGGCGAGGCCGAACCGCCGGTTGAGCCGGGGCTCAGCGGGGGCTTCACGTGGGTGAACTTCTGGGCGGCCTGGTGCGTGCCCTGCCGGGAGGAGATCCCGCGGCTCCTTTCGTGGCAGGAAAAGCTCGGTAAAACTCACGATTTTCGCGTGGTTTTCGTGTCGCTCGACGACGACGAGCGGCAGCTCGAGAAGTTTCTGAACGAGCAGCCGCGGGCCGGCGTGCGAAAAACGTACTGGTTGCGCGAAGGCCGGGAGCGCGAGGACTGGCTCGGCGCCGCGGGGCTCTCGACCGACCCGGAGCTGCCGATTCATCTCTTGGTGGACAAGAAGGGCAAGGTGCGCTGCCGCGTGCAGGGGGCGGTCGAAGACTCGGACTACGAGACGCTCGTCGCGCTCTTGGACGCGGGGTAGGCCCGACCTCTCATTTGGACCGAGATATCTCATTTCGAGCACCAAACCCGCCTCGGTTGATCCATTTCCACTGAAACTGGGAATTCCCTGGGTTAGGGTCCGATGCTGCGTACCTCAGAATGAACCGTAGGGCCGATATCGCCGAAGTCGCGCGGCATGCGCGGGTCTCGAAAAGCACCGTTTCACGCGTCATCAACGGGGGATACGCGAGCCCGGAAGTGCGGGCGCGCGTCGGCAAGGTCATTCAGAAGCTCGGCTACACGCCCTGGACGACGGCCCGCAACTTCTCGCTCGGCCGCGCCGGCTGCATCGGCCTCGTCATCGAGGACACGCAGGGACAATGGATCGCCCAGATCCTCGGCGGGATCGAGGGCGAGCTCACGAGCAAACACATCTCGCTGCTCGTCGGCAGCCTGGTCGTGCGCGAGCGCTACGACGCTGCCACCGTCACGTCCTGGATCCGGGAGCGCCGCGTGGACGGGCTGATCTTCACGCGCGCCGGCCAACAGGAGCGCCAGCTCATCGAAGCCACGCGGCGCGCCGGCATCCCGCTGGCCCTCGTCGCCCCGGACGACGAATTCACGGGCCTCGACGTGCTGCGCAGCGACAACGTGGGCGCGGGACGCATGGTCGCCGAGCACCTCGCCGATCTCGGACATCGCCGCGTCGGCTTCGTCGGCGGGTTCGCGCGCGCGGGCGCCGGCACCTGGCGTGAATCGATCGACAGCACGAAGCGCCTGGAAGGCCTCACGCAGGGACTGCTCGCGCGGGGCATCAAGCTGCCCGAAAGCAACGTGCTCTTTCTGCGCTACCACGTCGACCACGGCGTCGACTACGCGCGCCGCTGGCTGAAGCTTGCGCGATCCCGCGCGCCGACCGCGGTCGTGATGGGCAACGACGCCATGGCCATCGGCTTCATGCGCACCCTCCAGGCCGAGGGCCTGCGCGTTCCGGACGACGTCTCCGTGGTGGGCTTCGACGACATCCCTTCCGCCAGCATGGTCTGGCCGGGCATCACCACGGTTCGCCAGGAAATGAGCGAAATGGGCGAAGCCGCCTGCAAGCTCGTGCTCCGCGGCCTCGAGCGCAAATCGCAGCCGGGCGCGGTCCACCTGTTCCCGGTCAAGCTCGTGGTGCGCGAGAGCACGGGCAAGGCGCCGGGCGCGGAGTAGCGGGCGGCCGCGCGGCAGGCCGAGGCGCGACGAACGGCATGAGTGTCGCTCCGCTTCGCGCGCGCACTTTCACGGGCCTTTGCCTGTTCGGTGCGCTCTGGCTCGGCGGGTGCGGCAAGGGTGCGACCCCGGTGCCCCCCGACGTTTCTCGGCAGCCCGACGTTGCTCCGGCACCCGCGCTCGCAGGAAGCGGAGTGAACGATGTCGCGGCGGAGGGTGTCCCGCCTGCGGGCGCCCCGCCGCCGGCGAACGGCGCTGGAGACGGAGTCGGGGATCCCAAGGCGAACGCGGCGGCGCCGCTCGCCGCACGCGCGTTCGTGTTCGTCGAAACACTCGCGGACCAGTTCAGCATCCAGGTTCTGGTCCGAGCGCAGGATCGCGACGGAAAGAGTTGGGCGGCTGCGGGCCACGTCCTCCGGTTGCCTCCCGGCTTCCACGACGTGGACATCGCTCCGGACTCGGGCTTCGTCCCCGATCTCGCCGGCGTACGGATGGCGAAGACGTTCGCCCCGGGGTCGCACGATCACACGCTGCGCTTCGAGCTCACGAGACCCGGGTCGAGCTCGGTGGATCTCGCCTTCGAGCTCATGCCGGAGGCCACCGAGGTGCGCGTGATCGCGACCGTGAAGAACGAGATGGCGCTCGACGTGCCCGGGTTCGAGCCGACCCAGCGCGATACGAAGGAGCCCATGGGAACGGTGCTCGTGACACGAAAGCTCGCCGCCGGCGCTCCGATCGGACCGTTCACCGTCAGGCTTTCGGGGTTGCCACCGATCGGTCAAACGGCGAAGCGCCCCGCCGGCTCGAAGCCGTAGGCTCGCGGGTCCCGCTGCCGGGAGTCCCCTGGGATTCGCCGCGCGTCTTGCTCGAACTCCAGGTTCAGGCGCGACGCCGGCTCGCATGCGAGCGTCGGGGCTTCTACTTCGAGGCGGCGTTCGCGGCTTCTTTTTCGCCGTTCCGACCCGCACCCACGCGCTCCAGCAGTGCCTGGAGCGCGGCCGGGGCCACCGGTTTCACCAGGTGGTGGTCGAATCCGGCCTCTTTGCTGAGCCTGAGGTCGTCTTCTCGCCCCCAGCCCGTGAGCGCGACCATGGTCGGTTGCGCGTCCGCCGCGAAGGCGCGGACCTCCCGGCAGACGCCGAGGCCGTCGAGCTTCGGAAGGCCGAGGTCGCAGATCACGAGCCTGGGGCGGGCGTTCTGGATCAGCGAGACGCCGCTCCGGCCGTCCCGGGCCACGCTCACGCGATGGCCGAGGTCGGTGAGCCAGTCGCGCAGGACTTCGGCGATGTCGTCGTTGTCCTCGACGACGACGATATCGAGGGGTTCGGTGGCGCTGCTGCGCGAGCCGCTCGCCGCGTCCGGTCGGCTGGCTTCGCCGTCGGTGGAGGCGGGAACGCTCAGTGAAAACGCCGTCCCGCGCCCCTCGCCCTCGCTCGCCAGAGTCAGGGTGCCGCCGTGCATTTCCGCGAGGTGGCGCGCCAGCGCGAGTCCGATGCCGAGACCGGGCTCGGCCGCGAGCCCCGGTCGCGTGATGCGCGCGAACATTTCGAACACCCGGTCGCGCTGCTGGGGGCTCACGCCCGCGCCCGAGTCGATCACGGTGAGCACGGCTTTTTCCCCCGAGCGCGCCAGCTCGACGCGGACCGAGCCGCCTTCGGGCGTGAACTTCGTGGCGTTGTGGAGCAGGTTCGTGAGGATCTGAGCGACGCGCGTCGGATCGGCGAAGGCGAAGACGCTCGGCGCCGCGCTGGTGGACAACGTTTGCTGGCGCTTCTCGAACCAGGGGCGCACGCTGTCGACGGTCGCCTCGACCAGGGCCCCGAGGTCGATGCGCTCGCGCTTCAGCTCGAGCAGGCCGCGGCTGATGCGCGAGACGTCGAGCAGGTCGTCGATCAGCCGCACCAGGTGATCGAGCTGGCGGTTCATGGCGCCGAGCGTGCGCTCGTTGCCCGGCACGGGCTGGCTCTCCTGTTTGCGAAGGAGCAGGTCGATGCCGGTGCGCAGCGGTGCGAGCGGATTTCGGAGCTCGTGCGCGAGGATCGCCAGGAACTCGTCCTTCTGCGCCGCGGCTTCGCGCAGCGCGGCCTCGGAACGTTCGAGCTCGCGCGTGCGCTCCGAGACGCGCTCTTCGAGCTTCTCGTTCAGCTGCGCGAGCTCCGCGTTCACGCTCGCGAGCTCGCGTGTCTTGCGGTAGAGCTCGGCGAAGACCCCGATCTTGTGGCGCAGGATCTGGGTGTTGACCGGTTTGGTGAGGTAATCGACGCCGCCCGCTCCGTAGCCGGCGATGATGTCCTGGTCGTTCACCATGTGCGCGGTCAAAAACACGATCGGCGTGTCACGAAAGCGCTTGGTGTTCTTGATCATGCGCGCGAGATCGAAGCCGCTCACGCCCGGCATCTTGATGTCGAGCACGATCGCGGCCACGTCGCTGGCGAGCAGGTGCTTGAGCGCGCTGTCCGCGTCTTCGGCCAGGAGCAGGCGGTAGCCCGGGTCGGAGAGGATCGCCTCGAGCGCGCTCAAGTTGCGCGGCTCGTCGTCGACCAGGAGGATATCGACCGGGGCGTCCATGACTCAGCTCAAACGTCGCGCGGCGCGCATTCGGGGCTTCGTGACCTCACGTTACCGATACAACCACACGCGGAGGAGCGACAGAAGCTGATCGGTGTTGACGGGCTTCGCGATGTAGTCGGATGCCCCGGCTTCCAGGCACTTTTCGCGGTCGCCCTTCATGGCTTTGGCGGTGAGCGCGAGGATCGGCAGCGTCCGGAACTTCGGGTCTTTCCTGATTTCGCGCATGGTCTCGTAGCCGTCCATCTCGGGCATCATGATGTCCATGAGCACCACGCTGAGGTCGGGCGTGTTCTCGATGAGCTCGATGGCCTGGCGTCCGTTCGTGGCGCTCAACACCTCCATGTCCTGATTCTCGAGGATGGTGGTGAGGGCGAAGATGTTGCGTACGTCGTCGTCGACCACCAGCACCTTTCTGCCGCGCAGCGCCTCGGTGGAGCCGTGCAGGCGCTCGAGGAGCTTGCGCTTGTCCTCGGGTAGCTCGTCGACGACGCGGTGCAGGAAGAGCGAGGTCTCGTCGAACAACCGCTCGGGCGACTGCACGTCCTTCAAGACGATGCTCTTCGCCACCGAGCGCAGCCGCGACTCTTCCTCCGAAGTGAGCTCCTTGCCCGTGAAGACCACGATCGGGATGTCGCGCAGGGCGTCCTCCGCCTGCAACGTCTCGAGCAGCTCGAAGCCCGTCATGTCCGGGAGCCTCAGATCGACCACGCAGCAGTCGAAGCGCCGCTCGCGGAGCCGCTCGAGCGCTCCGGCACCGGTACCCGCGGCTTCGATCTCGATGTCGTCGTGCGCGAGCAGCGCGACGATGCTGTCGCGCTCGCGATCGTCGTCTTCGATCACGAGCAAGCGCTTCGGGTGCGGCTCGACGTACGTCTTGAGCCGGTCCATGGCGCTCTCGAGCTCGCCGGTCGTCGCCGGCTTGACGACGTAAGCGAACGCGCCGTGGGACAGGCCGTGCTGGCGCTCCTCCTCGACCGACAGAATCTGCACGGGGATGTGCCGAGTCGTCGGGTCGAGCTTCAAGCTGTTCAGCACCGTCCAGCCGAGCATGTCCGGCAGGAACACGTCGAGGGTGATGGCGGTAGGCTGATACTCGCGCACGAGCGAGAGCGCCTGCTGCCCGCGCTGCGCGACGATGCCCTTGAAGGCCTTGCCCCGAGCGATACCGAGTAGGATGCGCGCGTAGTGCGGATCGTCTTCCACGATCAGCAGCACCAGATCGCCCGAGTGGACGTCGTCACGATCGTCGGTGATCGTCTCCTCGACCTTGGCCACGGTGAAGACCGGCCCCGGGACGTGCGCATGGGCGGCGCTCGCCGCAGCGGCCGAGGTGTCGCGTGCCGGACCCTTGTAGGAGAGCGGCAGGTGCAGCGTGAACGTGCTGCCTTCGCCGGGGCGGCTGGTCAGGCGGATTTCGCCGCCGAGCAGGTTCGCGAGCTCGCGGCTGATCGCGAGGCCGA
>DASXWF010000200.1:0-11797 GCA_036503835.1 Polyangiaceae bacterium
CGTGAGGTGCGTCGAGTCCGGGAGCAGCTCCCGCGCGCGCCGCCCGAACGGGCTCGCCGTGTCCGCGAGCCGGGCGCCGGCTCGCAACAGCCGGCGGATGCGCTCCACGGCGCTTCCGTCCGTCACCCGAGCAACGCCTCCACGGCGAGCGAGCAGCCGCGTGCCGGCGCGCCGGGACGGCGGCCGAAGAGCTCCACGCCCCCGTCCGTACGCCGCACCAGATCCTCGGTTTGAATCACGAGCGCCGAGTCCACGTTGCCGAGGTCGACGATGCGCGCGATGCCGACTTCACCGTCCGGTACCGCTGCGAGCGTCGCCGGATCCACCGGCTCGACGCGCAGCCAGCGCGGCTCGACGAACACGCCCGGCCGGGCGCGGAGCGCACCGCCCGGCAGCGTGCCTTCGTAGAGCTGGCTCGAGAGCTCCGTCATGCCGTACTCGCCGATCACCTGCGCCTCCGGAATGCCGAACGCGCGCGCCGTGCTCGCCGTGAGCTCTGCCCTCGGAACCTCGCGGGAGCGACCCTTGAAGCCGCCGGTCACCATCACGACCGTGTTCTCCGGCGCCGGGAAGGTCCCGCCGCCGAGCGCGTCGAGCACGGCCACGAGCGCGAAGGCGGTCGTGAGGACGAGCAGCGGCTCCCCGCGCCGGACCGCGACCGTGGCGGCGCGCTCGAGCCCCGGCACATCCACGCCGCTCGCTTCGAGCAGAAACGCGCCGGGCGTCCCCGCGGGCAGCGGCCGCCCGTCGAAATCGCGGCCGTCCCAGGCGCGCTGGAAGAGGTCGAGCATGAAGCCGAGCGACGACTCGGGCGGTGTCACGGGAGCGGGCGCGAGCGCCGCGACCACGCGCGGCCCTTCGGACGCGCACAGGGCGAGGCGGCCGAACAGCAGCGCGAGCTCTTCGTAGGTGCGCGTGGTGCGGAACGGGTGAATCCCGCGATCCCGGCCGGTGGTTCCGCTGGTTGCGAAGCGTGCGACGTCGAGCTCGCTCGGGTGGACCGCGACACGCGAGAGCCGAAACGCGTCGGTCGGGACGCCCGGAACGCGGGCCAGCTCTTCGAGCGAACCGTCACGCACCTTCACGAGCCGCGCGAATCCCGGAACGTGGCGTGCCTGGAAGCGCGCCACGGCGAGCGCCAGCGCCTCGAAGGACTCCTCGCTCTCCCGGCGAGCGAAGGCGCGCACACGAGCGTGCAGGGCCTCCGACGTCGCGACGAGCTCGCTCACGGAGTCTCCGCGCCGAGCGCGCTGCGAACGGCCTCGACCAGCGCCGGAACGGCGGCTTTCAACAGCGGTTCGGCGATCGTCAGAGGCGGCGTCAGCACCAGCACCTCGCGCCGCCCGCCGCCGGTCGTCGCGAGGAAGCCGCGTTCGAGCAGCGCGCGAACCGCCGTCACCGCGGCGCCGGGTCGAGGCCCGAAGTCGATCCCGAGCATGAGCCCGCTGCCGCGCACGCGAACGTCCGAAACCTCGGCCAGCGCGCGCACGAGGTCGGCCGAAAATTCGGCGCCTAGCCGCGCCGCGCGCTCCGGCAGCGCTTCGCGCCCGAGCACGTCGAGCGTCGCGAGCGCCGTCGCACAGGCGAGCGGCGCGCCCGCGTGCGTCGACGTGTGCACGACCTCCTCGTCGCGCCGCCACGCCGCCATGATTTCCCTGCGGCCGACGAGCGCGCTGATCGGCAGCTCTCCCCCCAGGCCCTTGCCGAGGCAGAAGAGGTCCGGGACGAGGCCCTCCGCTCGCGAGCGCAGCCAGGCGCCGGCCCGGCCGAGGCCCGTCCAGATCTCGTCCGCGATCAGCAGGGCGCCGTGGGCTCGCGAAAGGGCGCCGAGCTCGGCGAGAAATCCCGGCGGCGGCACGATCACGCCGCCGCGCCCGAGCACCGGCTCGACCAGCACCGCTCCGACGCCGCCCCCCGAAAGCGCGACCTGCGCGGCGGCGAGCGAGGCGGCGCTCTCTTCGCCGTGCTCGGGGTAGGGTGCGAACACGACGTGCGGATTGAGCTGCTCCGCGAACGGCTGCCGGTAGCTCGGCCGCAGCGAAAGCGCCGCGAGCGGCCCGTAATCGAGCCCGTGGTACGACGCGCCGAGGGCCAGCACGCCCGGCTTGCCCGTGAACAGACACGCGGTCTTGAGGGCCGCGCTCACCGCGTCGGAACCGGACTGCCCGAGGATGACTTGCGCTCCCGCGTCGGGGTGAAGCTTCGCGAGCCGCTCGCAGAGCCCGATCTTGGCGTCGGAGGGATACACGTCGCCGAGGGCGTGCAAAAGCCGCTCACTCTGGAGCTCGAGCGCCCGCAGGACGCTCGGGTGGCGATGTCCGACGAGCGCCGCGCCGAACCCGCCCGCGAGATCGACGTAGCGGTTGCCGTCCACGTCGACCACGTTCGAGCCGAGCGCCGTCGCGTACACGATGCCCGCCTGCCCCCGCGGAGGTCCCATCGGCGCCGCGACGTGGGTGTGCCGGACGAAGAAGCTGCGCGAGTGTTGCCCGGGCGGTCGCGCCACGAGCGCGGGCAACTCGGCGCCGGGGGTTCGCCCCATTTCGGGTTCGCGCTCTGGCATCGGACCGTGCAGCCTAGCAGGCGGTGGCGCGATCGAGGGACGGAGTGAGCGATCGACCACCCACCCGCAGCGCTCCCGCGTGGCTAGCAATCTCCGCTTTTTCGAGCTAAACGCGAGTCCTGTTGGAGATCTCGGCTTCTGCCAGAGCGCTTGTCTCCGCTTTCACTCTGCTCGCATCGGCAGGATGCGGCCGCGTGATCGGTGTCGACGACGTCCGCTTCGGGGAGCCGGCAAAACCATGTAGCGGCCAGCAGGACTGCTCGGGTTCGGACGCGCAGGATCCTCACGTCTGCCGCGAGGGCAAGTGCGTCGCGCTGTTCGACCGTCGCCCGGAAACGCCGGCGGACGCGGGAACGCCGGAGGACCGCGAGGGGAGTTGCCGGCGCCTCATCGGTGCCGAGAACCTGAGAGAAGACGCGCCTCCGCCGTTCCTGTTCGGCGCGCTGTCCAGCCCCGGCGAACCCGAGGATCACCCCGCCGTGCTGAACTACGAGCTGGCCGTCCGTCAGCTCACCGGAGAAGGCGGCATCGAGATCGAGGGGGCGCAGCATGTCCCGGTCGGTGTCGTGTGCGACGTGAGCAGCGGGGTCGAGCTCGACCGGACGTTCGATCACCTGACGCGAGACCTCGGCATCCAGGCGATCGTGACGCCGCTCCACGAGGCCGAGCTCGAGCGCAGCTTCGAACGCCTTTTCTGGACACAGGGGCGGCCGGTGTTCCTGTTGAGCCCGGGGCTTTCGACGCAGCGACTCGCGGACATCGACGACGCGGGCATGCTCTGGCACGTGCTCGGTCCGGCCAGCGACATCGCAGCCACCTATCCACCCCTCATCCGTCGAGTGACGGATTACCTGCATCGTCTCCGACCGGAGGGGGAGCGTCCGCCGCTCCGGCTTGCGCTCCTCAGCTCGCGCCGCGGAGAGGACCTCGAAATCGCGGATTCGATCGCGTCCATGCTGGCGCAGAGCACGAACACCGGCGACGAATTTTACCGTCGCTACACGCTCGAGGATCCCGAGCTCGACGATCATCGCAGCTACGTGAGCACCTCCCTCGCGCTGCTCTCGTTCCGGCCTCATGTCATCGTCGCGATCGACGACGACGAATTCGTCTACAACCTGTTGCGGCCGCTGGAAAATGGCTGGGCGCACATCGCGGGCGGCCAGGAGCAGCCGTTCTGGGTGCTCTCCCACCATCAGCAGGGCTCGGTGGCCCTGATGCGACTCTTGACGCAATTCCCGACCCTGGCGGAGCGCGTGGTGGGCGTGGCCCCGAGGGTTGCGCGCGGGACGCTGCTGTACGAAGCGTACGTCAACCAGCTCCGGAGCGAAAACTCACGACGCGACGACGTCGAGGGCGCTTCGAATTTTTTCGATGCGTCGTACTTCTTGTTGTTTGCGGCGGCCGCCGCGGGCGATGTCGAGCGGCTCTCCGGCGCGAGCATCGCCGCGGGCATGCCTCGCTTGATCGAGGGAGAAGCTTTCGACATGTGGTCGTCGCAGGTTCAGACAGCGCTCGAAGCGCTTCACGATCGAAGCACTTCGATTGCGCTCCGCGGTACCTTCGGTCTGCCGGACTTCGACCCCGCGACGGGAGCTCGGCTCTACGCGGAAGGCAGCGTCTGGTGCGTGACCCTCGAACGCAACGACCGGGTTTCGTTTCACTACGACGCCTTGAAGCTCGACGCCTCGAAGTCCGCCGTGATCGGCAGTCTCGGGTGCTTCCCCGGGTTCTAGGGCGACAAACGGTTGATCCTGGTCGAACTGCCTAGAAAGAGTGACGAGCGGGGGGGGGCCGCGCGGGGGGAGGCTCCGCCGAACTTCCGAACTGATCGGCGTTCTAGATCTCGGTCCCGCCGGACTACGTGCTTTCGTCCGTGCCGGGCTCGGGCTCCTCGGCGGTGCCGCAGCGCAGCTGATTCGCGACCTTGTTCAGGTAGCTCCGCTCGAGCCCGGAGACGCGCGCCGCGAGGGACTTGTTGCCGCCGGTGCGGGCCAGCAGAGCCTCCAGGTACACGCGCAGGAAATGCTTGAGCAGAGCGTCCTTCTGCACGGCGTACGGCACGTCGAGATCGACCATCCGGTGTAGCCAGTCGTCGAGCTCGGCCTCGCGCGCGGTGGCGCGCGACGGAAGCGTCCCCAGCACCGAGTAGGTTTGAATCGCGTTCTTGAGCTCGCGTACGTTCCCGGGCCAGGTGCGCGCGCGAAGCTCGCGCAAGAGGTCCTCGGTCAGCCCTTCGAGCCCGAAGGACTGCGCGAAGTGAGCCGCCAGGACCGAGATGTCGTCTGGGCGCTCGCGCAGCGGAGGCACCGCCACCGGAACGACCATCAATCGGAAGTAGAGGTCCTCCCGAAAACGTCCAGCGCGCATCTCGGCTTCGAGGCTGCGGTTGGTCGCCGCGATGATGCGCGCGTTGACGGGACGATCCACGTTCTCGCCGAGCCGCGTCACGATGCCGAGCTCCAGCGCGCGCAGAAAGACGGGCTGGACCTCCGTCGGCAGCTCCGCAATTTCATCGAGAAACAGCGTTCCGCCGCTCGCCGCCTCGAAGGCGCCCTCGCGGTTCTCGAGCGCCCCCGTGAAGGCGCCGCGCTTGTGCCCGAAGAGCTCGCTGCGCACGAGCGGCCGCTCCAGCGCTCCGCAGTTCACCGCCACGAACGGCCCCGAGGCGACCGCCGAGTGCTCGTGGATCGCGCGCGCGATGAGCTCCTTGCCGGTTCCCGATTCGCCTTCGATGAGCACGTTGGCGAGCGAGCTTTCGATGCGTTCGAGCACGGCGTACAGGCGCCGGATGGGTGGAGAAGTACCGACGATCGCGCCGTAGCCATCGAGCTCGGGGCTCGCGGCGTGCTCGAGCTCCCGGCGGTCGGGCTCGATGCGAAGTTCGGCCAGCCCGAGCCGGATTGCGCTGCCGGCGCCGAGCACGCCGTCCTGGATACGCTGGCCGACGTACCAGGTGCCGTTGTGGCTCGACAAATCGCGCACGCGCACGCCCTCGGGGACGAGCGTGAGCTCGAGGTGGCGGCGCGAGACCGTCTCGTCGGCGATCACGATGTCCGCGTCGGGCGCCGCGCCGCAGACGCACGAGCCCTGAACCAGCCGGAACGCGCGTGGTCGCGCCGGGCGGTTCGTCACCCGTAGGATCACTCCCAGCGGCCCGGCGGGCGCCGAGCGCCGCAACGTCGCCGTCGTTTGCTCTGCCATCAAAACCTCATTCTTGCGGAGACTCCGGCGCGGATCGGCGCGCTCGGGGAGGCGGCCGGAACCACCCAGAGAAAGACCGCCGAGGTAGCAAGACCCGTGCCGCCGACGACGAAGCCCAGGTCCGAGATCCGACTCCAGGTGTCCACGCTCTCGAGGTTGGACTTTTCGGCGGGGTCACACGGCTGCTCGCCGCAGCGCGACTCCAGCGCGTTGAGCTTCGTCAACGCCACGAGTCCTGCGACGGCCCCGAGCGCAAGTCCCGCGACGCCGATAGCGCCGGCCGCGATGGCTGCGTTGCGCGACGCCCTTTCGCCGCGCGCGTCCTCGCGAGCGTCGAGCGCGTCCTCGCGAGCGTCGAGCGCGTCCTCGCGATCGCCGAGCGCCTCTCGAGCAGTGCCGGTCTCGTGACGAGACTCGAGGAGCCTGGGAGGGGCCTCCGCTCTTCGAGCGAGTTCCGCCTGGAGTTCGGCCGCCTCGCGGCGCGCTTGCTCGACCGCGGAGCGCCACGAATCGGGCGTTTCGTCCACGAGCGGCTCGCGCGTGACCCGTGCGTAGAGATCCAGCGCTTCGTCCGACGCGCCCTGGCGCTGGCGTGCCCGAGCCATGTAGAGGAGGAACACGGGAGAGTGAGCGATGGTTTCCGCGCCGTGAAACAGCGCGTACGCGGCCGAGAAATCCCCGCTTCGGAAGGCTTCGAGACCGCGCTGTCCCTGCGCGACGGCGTCCGCATTGCGACTCAGATCGGCGGGCTGGCCTTGCGCGCGGAGCGGGAGCGGAAGGAGCAAAACCAGCAGCGCGAGGAAGACGGACCTTCCGAACACCATGTCACTGGCGAGCCGGAAGCTCGAGACCAAAAACCGGATCGACGTTTGCGTGCGCGCCCGGCCGCTGTCCGGCGCTCGCCGCCGGCTCGGCCGGAACGTCCGCCGGCCGAGCCGACCTTCGAGAACGCTTGGGTGCGCGCGCCGCGTGTGGAGTGGCGGTGTCCCTTCCGACCTCGTGCCTTTCCCCGTTCCTCGAAGCGGTATCGATCGGCTCCGTCGCGACGTTCACGGATGGCTGCTCCAACGGCGCGGGCGCCGAAACCGGGCGCGTCGGAGGCGCCGGTCGGGGAGCCGCCGGTGCCGAGCTCTGGAGCGAGGGCGACACGGACATCAACGCGGCCGCCACCAGCGCGAGCGCCGCTGCCGAAATGCCGAGCCCGCGCGGCAAGCCGTTCCATCGCCGGCGCGAACGGCCGAGCGCCACGCTGCGCGTCGCCCCGTCGCGCCCGAACGCCCATCCGCTGGTCGTCGAGGGGACCGGACGCGGGCTCGTCGTTCCGATCAGGTGACGCCCGGCCGCGGTCAGAGCGCTCGAGAACTCACCCGCGGTTTCGAAACGCAGGTCGAGGTCGAGCTCGAAGGCACGGCTGAAGACGGGATCGAGCGGCGAGTACACCGGAGAGAGCAGACGAGAAGGCGGCTCGAAGCGCCCCGCGCAGATCAGGCGCAGCGTATCGGGAATGTTCGCGCCGCGGAACGGCACCACGCCCGTCAGCATCTGGTACGCCACGACGGCGAGCGACCAGACGTCGGAGCGCGGGTCGACCGTTTCCCCGCGCGTCTGCTCCGGGCTCATGTAGTGGGCCGAGCCGACGACCAGATTGTCCTCGGTCAGAGCCCCCTCGGCGGACGGCTCGCCTTCGAACCACTTGGCGATCCCGAAGTCGAGGAGCTTGACGATCTCCCGCTCGCCGTTCTGCACCACGAACAGGTTGCTCGGCTTGAAGTCGCGGTGGACGATGCCGGCGTGGTGAGCGGCATCGAGCGCGTTCGCCGCCTGGCGCGTGAGATCGAGCACGTCTTCGACGGTCAGCGCCTGTCGCTCCAGGCGGGCGCGCAGCGACTCGCCCTCGAGCAGCTCCATCGCGATGTACGGGACCTCGTCGTCGAAGCCGAAATCGACCACCCGGACGACGTGCGGGCTCTCGAGCCTGGCGGCCGCGCGCGCTTCTTTGCGAAAACGCGCCGCGGCTCCCTTCGAGCGCGCCTTGTGCGCGTGCTGGAACTTGACGGCGATCGGCGCATCGAGCTCCAGGTGACGGGCCCGCCATACGCTGCCCATGCCGCCTTCGCCGAGCGGACACTCGAGGCGGTAGCGACCTGCGATGCACTGTCCGGCACTCGGCATGCTCCGTCACCTCCTACCACCACCCGGTTGCCCGGGAAATCGACGCCTTCCGCTCGTTCAGTTCACTCGCAGACGGCGGGATCCGTTCCGGCTTGGTCACAGCCGATGACGGTCCAGGCGCTGGCTCCGGTCTCGTCACAGATGAAGAGCGCGTCGCGGGACATGCAGTCGTTGGCCTCGGCTTGCTGCTGCCAACAGACCGCGGAAGGACCTCGCCAGTTCATGCACTCGTCGAGACACGCCACCTCGTAGCTCTTCTCGGCGACGACCGGCAGTGGTTCGTCCCCCACCAGGACTCCGCGCGTGACCAGCTGTCCCTTCACGCACTCCTGGTTGAGAATTCTCTGAGCGCCGCACCAGTGGCGGCAGGAGTCGAGCCACACTTCGTTGTACTCCCAGGGATCGCTCTCCTCCGAAGTGACGAGCGGCGAGCCTCCCTGCGGAGCGACGGCACCCGCGTCGTCTCCCTCCTGGAACGCGCAGGCAGGACCGCCGGTGACGAGCAATGCCCCGAGCAGAAGTGATCTCATGCTTCCGATCTCGAGGGTCATGGCGAGCACAACCTATCAAAGATTGGCCCGCCCGGAGCATGCCGGACCGAGTTCGTACCGCGGCTTCCAAGCTGAACGAGGTCTGGGTTCCCGAGTGCACACCCGTGGGTGATCGACTACCCGGTTTCGCTGCCCGCGGCGCTCATTCCGCGTGCTCGGTACAGATCGGCTCCTGGCATACGCCATCGAGGCAGAGACCGCCGTCGCAGGTATCTTCGAGTCCGCAAGAAGACCCGGGAGGCACCGGACCAGGAACCACGTCGGACGCGCAGACGCCGAAGACTTCGTTGGGGTCTTCGGCGCGGCATTGGCCGCTCTCGCAATCCTCGTCGAAGAGGCATTCCCGGCCGTCCGCGGCCGCATCCGCGCAGGTTGGCGGGTCCGCCGTGACGTCGCAGCGACCGCTCTCGCACTGGGGATATTCCACGCAGGCCTCCCCGTTCGCCAGCCGGGGCGAGCAGACCCCGGGAGCCTTCGGCTCCTCGAACAGGCAGAACTCGCTCGCGCACTGCGCTTGGTTCGAGCACGAGTTTCCATCGGGAGCGTGGCGCTGGCAGGTGCCGGACTCGCTACCCGGGCTGTCCGGCACGCAAACCAGGTCGACGTGCGCACTGTCGTAGTGGCCGTCGGGATCCGCCGGGCGGCGTTCGTAGCAGCTCGAACCGGGCTCGTTCGGCACGATGGGACAGCGCTCGCCCTCAGCCGCGGCCGCCACGCAGCGACTCACGCCGTCGGCGGCGGGGAGACACAGGTGGCCCTCGGCGCAGAACGTGACGCCGGTCAGCGACTTCGCGTCGGCGTCGCCGCACTCGCTGCCTGCCGGGAGCGTTCCGAGGAACGAACCGTCGAGGGTGTGCCCCGCGTAGCTGTCGAAGCCGAGCGCCACCCACTGCGGGACGCACGGAAAGTCAGGGTCTTTCATGCGCGCCAGCAGGCGATCGGCGGCGGCGTCGTCGTAGCGCAGCCAGCCCTCCGCGAGTCCCTCTTCGAGCGCGACGAAGAACGGATGCTCCTCGCAATGAGCCTGCTCGTACTCGCAACTTTCGAGCACCAGCTCGTTGCACTCGCATTTCCAGAGGTGCTCGCAGGTTTGCCTGTAAAATTCCGTGCAGAACGCGTAGGCCGAGCCCGCTTGCGAAGCGGGCGGCGGGACGTTGCCGTCCTCCGCGTCGTCGCCGGCGCAAGCAGCCGCAAGCACACCCAAGAAACCCATCAAAGCCAGGCCAAGTCTCGTCTTCATTGCTGATCTCCGTTCCGGCGTACCGTCGCCCCCTGGCGGAGCCGCCGGCCTTCTAACGCAGGTCAGGGTCCCCGCACCAGCCCGCGCGGAACGCAAAGAGCATGCCGCGCGCTCGACGGCGGGGCATGGCGCAGAGCCCGATCGAAGGGAGCCCGCTACGAGCAGACGCGATTGCGGCCACCGCGCTTGGCTTCGTAGAGCTTGTCGTCCGCACGCTGGATCAGCTCGGCCGCGGTCTTCTCCTCACCGAGCATCGCGCAGCCCACGCTGATGGTGACGGGGATGCGCTCGCCCTGGAAAGCGAAAGCGTGCGTTTCGACGCGCCCGCGCAGATTTTCGGCCAGCGCGACGCCCCCCGCGAGCGGCGTCTCGGGCAGCACGATCACGAACTCTTCGCCGCCGTAGCGCGCGAACACCTCGTCGCGCCGGATGCGCTCCTGCACGATGCGCGCGAGCTCGCGCAGCACGTGGTCGCCCGCAAGGTGCCCGTACTGGTCGTTGATGTTCTTGAAGAAGTCGATGTCGAAGATCAGAAGGCTGAGCTGGCGATCGTAGCGCCGCGCGCGGATCAGCTCCTTGTCGAGCGCCTCGAACAGGTAGCGCTTGTTGTGGATCTGGGTGAGCCCGTCCACGATCGTCATCCGGTAAATCTCTTCGTGATACTTGGCTTCGGCGTCCAAGCCCGACAGGTACTTGAGGATGGAAGGGCCGACCTTGACGCGGTCGCCGTTCGTGAGCGTGGCGTCGCCCTTCACTTGCTCTTCGTTGAGGAAGGTGCCGTTGGTCGAGCCGTCGTCGACGATGAACCAGGCGCCGGCGCGCCGCTCGAAGTGCGCGTGGCGGCGAGAGACCGAGTCGCCCTCGAGCATGATGTGATTGTCGCCGCCACGGCCGATGCGCAGCGGGCTCTTCTCGAGCACGTAGCGTTTGCCGAGCAGACCCGGTTCCTGCGCGTAGATCACGACGACGCAGTCGTTGCCCGCGGGTTGATCCGGCGGAGGCGCCTGGACCACCTGCGTGACTCGTGTTTTCTCGTCGTTCTCGCTCACCGAATCACGCCCTCTGCCCCACGTCGGGTGCACTCATCAGTCATTGCCGGGGGAAGCGGCGGCGCATTCTGGCCACTCATGCCGAACCCCACAAGGTAGCAATCTCGTGCTTTTCCAGTCAAGTCGAAGAGTTTGGTTCCTACGGTGTTTGCGGGGGCCCGGCCCCGCAAACGAGTGCTTTCCAGGCGTTCCTTGAACTCTTCGAGCGGGCTTCTCGGCGGAAGCGAGCTGCGTCCGCGGCCCGGGATTTCAGCTTTCACTGGAAGCGACAAATCTTGGTTTGAGACGAAGAGTGGCGATTCGGTTGGTCTTTGGGTCACGCATTCTGTGATACGGGCGGCCGGTCATCCTGGCCGGACTTCTCGGGTCAATCGCGCCTGAACGGATCGAACCTCGAAAGGTTTGACCGTTTCGACGGCCGTGGCCTTGGGGCGCGCTCACTCGGGAGGCGCTTTCTGCCCGCTCGTCTCGGCTCGTTTTTCGACGCTCTGCTAGGGCTTCTCGGCCCGGGTGAGCTCGGTCACGAGGCGCGCAAAGCTCGGGAAGAGCGCGAGAAGCTCGCTTCGCGGCGGCATTTCGAAGTCCTGGAAATCGAAACCCGGGGCGACCGTGCAGCCGCACAGGGTGAAGCCGGGACGCGCGGGGCGCGCGGCCTGATACACGTTTTCGCGGACCACGTGCTGGGGACGCTCGCCGGCGCCGATGTCGGTGCCGAGAAGTAGGGAATCGTGGCCCCTTGTCGGTTCGAAGCAGTGGAGCTCGAGCGGGACGCCGAGGTAGTGGTGCCAGACCTCGTCCGAGCGCACGCGGTGCAGCGCGGAGAAGTCGCCGCTTTGCAACAGAAAGTAGATGGCGGTCGAGGCCGAGCGGGGCCCGCGATCGGGAAGCGTGAAGGGCAGGTCGCGCGCGCGAAACGTCTCCCGAAAAAATCCGCCCTCGGGATGGGGGCGGAGGTCGAGCTCGCGGATCAGCGCCTCCGCGCTCGTCTCGAGCGACACACTATGGCTCATGACGGGTT
>DASXWF010000201.1:0-5341 GCA_036503835.1 Polyangiaceae bacterium
GAGGTGCCGCCGGCGTCTGGGCCAAGGCCGAAACGGGGGCTCCTCCGATGAGCGCCGCGATCAAGCAACGATTCAGAAACAAACTGCGGTGAGTCATGAATCCAGATATTTACTATAAACCTTATAGACTAAGTAAACTAATAGGATTTTCCAGCATTTTCAATGCTTTGGTGGTGAAGCTGTAAGCCCTGCGGGGTGCGGAGCGTTGATTGAAGGAACGCACCCGTTTCGCTAGCCTACCCGCCATGACTCGCTCCCCGGTTGCCCTGTTCGTTAGCTTGACGCTGCTCGCTGCCTGCGGCGTCGATGAGCACCAAGACGTGAAGAGTGCCGATGCCTGGCTCGCCGAGCAGGAACAAGAGGGCGCCAAGCAAATGGCGGAGGAGAAGAAGCAGCGCGGCTCCGGCGACGATCCGGAGACCACCGAGGACGAGAAGAAGCGGGAGTGGGACGAGAAGCAGGCGACGCTCGAGCTGAAGCGCGCCGCGCGCTCCGCCGAGACTTGCCCGGAGTCGGTGACCGAGAAGGCGCCCAAGGGGAAGGCGACCGTCACGCTCTCGTTCGCGAACGACGGGCGCGTGAAGGATTCGAAGATCAGCTCCGAGTACGCGGAGAACGCCGTCGGCACCTGCGTGCTGCGCGCGATGAGCAACGTGATCGTGCCCGCCTACACCGGCGAGGAGCACACGGTCGAATGGGAGATCGACCTCACGGGCAAGAAGCAGTCGGGCGCCAAGGGCGGCGAGAAGGAGTAGCTGCCCGGCCCGCGCTGAAGCGTTCGCAGAAGCGCGCTACAGCAGCCAGACGCCGAGCACGACCAACACGGCGAGCAGGCCGACCGATGCCATCGCGACGGCTTCCCAGGCGCTCGAGCGCGGGTCGCTATTTTTCAGCTCGATCGACGCGAGGCTCGCGACCTCACGCTTGCGTCCGGAGAAAGCCAGGTTCGCGGCGCGGAGCGCGGCGTCTTCCACTTCGGCGTCGGGAGACACGAGGGTGACGCTTCTGCCACGAACGCGCGGCGCTTGTCGAGGGGTGCGTCCGTCCAGGCACTCGCGTTCAGTGCCGCTTCAGCGGAAGCGAGCCTTGCCGCGGGTGTCCCACCACTCGCGGTATTTCAGCTGCGCCTGGACGCGCTCGGCCGCGGGCAAGTCGTCGTAGTAGCCGAAGTACTCGCGCGTGAGCGCCTTCAGCTCCTCGCCCGCCGCGCGGCGGATCTCCGCGGAGTCGTGGGTGAGCGCGTCGATCAGCCATTCGATGCGGTGGCGCCCGGAAGCGGTCCGCCACCAGTCGCTCCAGTCCGCGGGCATCGTACCGAAATCCTGGCGTGCCAGGATCGCGAGCGCGCGCCGCGCCGCCTGCACGATGTCGATCGGATTGTCCGTGAGCGCGAGCACCAGGTACGGCACCGCCTGCGGATGGCGAAGTTCGGCCAGCATCTCCATGGCGGTGAGACGCACGGCCGTCGGCTTCATGCGATCTTCGGCCGTGATGCCGAGCTCGGCGACGAGCGTCGCCATGGTCTCGGGTGACGACACGAACTGGCGGGCCGCCGCGAGCGCCGATCGTCGCACCTCGACGTCGCCGTCGAAGAAGCGGCGCGCCACCGCATGGGCGCTGTCGGCGTTCGGAATTTCGCCGAGCAGGCGCGTCGCCCAGACCCGCACGTGAGGATCCGCGTCGTTGGTCCTGACGACCAGGAACGGGACGGAAGCGATCCCGAGCCTCGCGAGCGCTTTCAGGATGGGGCCGCACTCCGAAGCGCGAGGCAAGCTCGAGCCGCGGCGAGTGGAGGGGATCTCGATCGGGCCTGGAAATGCCGCGACCAGCACCGGTACCGCGGCGGCGCCCGCCTCGACCAAACGCTCGCCCGCCGTCTGATCGCCCGCGAGGAGCTGCTCCAGGAGCGTCTTGCAGTCGGCGGCGACGTCGACGATGACGGTGGGCAGGCGCAGCTCGGTGGAGGTTCCACGGACAGGCAATGGCCTCGCGCTGTGCGAGTCCACGCGCGAGATGGAGGCGAGCGGGACGCCTTGCGGATCGGTCTCGACGAAGCCGCCCTCCGAAACGAGCGCGGCGAGCTCGTCGTCGGTGGGCTCGGCGCCGATCGAAACGTCCGGCGATTCGGCGCCGACCGAAACAACGGGCGACTCGGGGCTCGGACGCAATGCGGCTTCCGGCTGCCGCACGCTGCCCACGCCCGGACGCGTGCCTCCCTCCTTGCGCCCGAACGGAGAATGGCCGCCGACGAGCTCCCCCCAACCGGCATCGACGGCGTGGGGTGGAAGGGACGTCGCCTTGCGGGACTCGCGCTGCGCGACTTCAGGCGGATCGGTGGGGCGCTCGGAGGGGCGCGGACCACGCGGGCCGACAGCGATCACCGGGCGCGCCAGCGCTTCTTCGATGGAGCGTGGCGGGGCGCTCGAATGGCTCCGCTCGCTTTGGATGATGGTGCCGGGCGCGAGCGGGCGTCCGCGCGAGCCCGGCGGCGACGACTCCACGAGATCGGCGAGCGGACGGCGCGATGCAGGCGGTGCGGACTCGGCGAGGCGCGACGCGGGCGGCGCGGACTCGGCGAGCGGACGGCGCGATGCGGGCGGAGGCGACGACTCGATGGGGTCGGCGAGGCGAGTGGGCTCCTCGGGTTCCAGCGCTTCGAGCGGGTCGAAATCCGGCGCTGGTGCCGCAGGCGGGCGCGCGCTCAGTACCGAAACGAGCGCCTCGACGCGCTCCTCCGGGCTGGGCAGGGGCGGGCGAGGGGGCTTGCGCGGCAGGAGCGAGGCGATGCTATCGACCTCCGCGCGTCCGCGCTTCCTCTCGACGATCAAGCGCTCGAGCGTCGCGCCCACGAGTGGAGCGAACGAGATCACGTCGCCCACGGCGTGCAGGTTGACCTCGCGCTCGCCGTGATCCCCGTAGAGGATCAGGATGGTTCGCCCGCGCACGCGGATGGGTAAGAGCAGCACGTGCTGGCCGGGGCGTCGCTCGAGGTCCTTGGCGAGCTGGGCGTCGAGACCGCTGCCGCCCAGCCGCACGAGCACGTGCCGGCCCGAGTCGCGTGCCGTGGCGAGCACGCTCGGCAGGTCGAGCGAAACGCCGATCGCCTGGACCTTCTCGCGCGAGGCGCCGGGCCCGTGGGCGTCGCGGCCCTCGGCGATGTCGGCGTGCACGGCGAAGAGCGCGGCGTACTCGAAGTACTGTTCGGCGAAATCGAAGAAGGCGCGGAGTGCCTGGTCGCGCTCGGTGGCGTCCAGGAGATCCCGCTCGACCATCGCCGTCGTGTAGGGTCCGAGCCGGCGTGGCTTCGGCGGCTCCGGGCGCGTCGCGCGTACGAGCGCTTTGAACTCGGCTTTCGAGGGCCCGGGCGCCGGGCGTTTGGTCTCCGGGGGCAGCGACGGTTCGACGGAGGGCGGAGCCGGCGCGAGCGCAGCCGGCGCGGGCTCGATCGGCCTCGCCGCGACCGGCCCTGGGGCTAGCGTCGCGGGTCGCTCGGCGGGTCGCACGTCGCCCGGGGGGCGCCAGCTCGGGCTCGGATCGGCGCGTCCTTCGAGCCGAGCGAGCGCGCGGCCCACGCGCGGATCGAGCGTGAGAGCGTAGTCCCGCGCGATGGCCTGCCTCACGCGTACGAGCGGCGCGATCCGCTGCACGATGCTCACGCCGAGCGCGAAGCCGAGGTCGCTCTCGACCTCCGCCGGCAACGGCTCGCTCACGGCGAGCGTCAGGGTTCCCCCGCTTTCTTCGAGCGGGTGACACGCGTAGCGCTGGGCGACGTCGGCGGGCAGCAGACGCCGCACGCGCTCGCTCGGTCGCGGCAGCTCGCCGATCGGCGCCGCCTCGAGTCCGAAGGTCTCGGCGAGCGCCGTCGCGAGCTTCACCTCGCTGAGCGAATGGATTTCGAGCAGGTTGGTGAGCAGGTCGCCGCCGTGCGCGGACTGGCGCGCGAGCGCTTCCTCGACCTCTTGCATGCTTGCAAGCTGGTGTTTGACGATGCTCGAGCTCAGGAGCGGCATCTTCGAACGACGGTTCCGGCGAGGCTCCCCCGTCACCCGTACCCGTGTCAACCGGCCGCCGGGACGCCCGACGTCGAGCGCGGCGACGACCTTCCGGGGCTCTCCGCTACGGCTCGACCGAGAGCACGAGGTCCACCCCGACCACGGCCATGCGGTAGGCGCCGGTCCAGGTGCCGCTTCCCTGGAATTCGACCACGTTCGTGCCTTCGACGAGCTCGCTCGGATCGAGCTCGATGATCTGATTCAAGAGGCCGGCGCCGCCCTGCTCGCCGCCGAAGGCGTTGGCCTCGAGCTCGGTCACGAAGCGATCGTGAAAGGCTCCTCCGTTCACGCGATGGCGCAGGTTCAGCGCGGTGGGGGGCGGAAACACGCCGTTCCACTCGAACCACGGGTAATCCGCGGCGAGCACGAGCCGCGCTCCCGTCACGGCGTCGAGCCGGACGCCGGGGATCGCGATCGAGACCGGCTCCTCGTCCTCGTTCGGAACCACCCACCCGACCGTGCGCCCCTCACCCTCGGCCTCGCAGTCCTCGCCGCACGCCTCCGAGTCGTCGGGGTGATCGGCGATCACCTGCGCGCGCCACGCGCACGCGCCGTCGCGCATGCAGCCGGACACGCCTTCGGTGACCGCGAGCGGCTCCGGTGCGCTGTACTCGCGGGTGCCTCCGATCACGGGTCCGTCGAAGCCGACGTTGTCCCAGCGCGTCGCCCAGCTCGCGCCCGACCAGTACTTGAGCGTCGCGTGATTGCGGGTGACGAGGCTCACGTAGCCGCGCGTGAACGGCAGCTCGATCGCGAGCGCACCGATGCGCTGGAAGTTCGCGAAGGTCACGCCGTCCGGCGACGCGTCGGAGGCCCAGACCTCGACGCCGGCCGCGTTTACGCGGATTTCCACGTGATTCAGCGCGTCCCGCCGCGTGAGCGCGTGGGCCTGGTCGCAGTCCCAGCTGAAGTCGTGCGCCGTCTCGACGTAGTCGCGCGTGCTGAAGAACTGCGGTATCACGGTGTTCGGCGTGTTGCAGAAGCCGAGGTTGAACTCGATCTGCACGCCGTTCCTCGCGCCCGAACCGCGCTCGGGGAAATCGTAGCTTGGAGCGGGGGAGGGCTCGTCGGAGAGCGCGACCGCGGCCCAGCCGCCGAGCGCGTTGCCGGACAGGTCGGCGTCGAAGCTGATCGTGCCGGTGCGCTCGGCGAAGTCGAACGGCTGCCGGACGCGGTAGGTGTTGAGGCCGTAGTTCTGCGCCGCGACCGCGCCGAGGAAGTGTCGGGTCGCGATCGTCGCGGTCGGCTCGCAGATCACGGTGTCGCCGTCGGGGACGGCGCGAGTGCCG
>DASXWF010000202.1:0-4836 GCA_036503835.1 Polyangiaceae bacterium
GCACCGAACGGCGCGTCCGGCGAGGCCTGACTCGCTCAGGCGCGCGCGCCGAACGCGCAGACTTCCTTCTTGTTCGCTGAGAGCCGCAAGAGCCAGAACTCGCGCGTGAGGCTTTGCAGGTCCCGTCCGAGCTTCGACAGAACGGCGCCGGCCTCGTCGTCGTCGATCTTCAGCGTGACGACGAAGTGCCGGCACCAGCGCTCCTGGAGCCATCTCGAGAGCAGCTCCGCCGAACGCTCGGCCCGCGCGATCACGTCACACACGAGCCAGCTCACGGGTTGCTTCGGTTCGAAGCGAAACGCGTCGCCGCGCTGAAAGCGCACGTTCGGGTGGCGCATGAGATCGGCGCGCAGCTCGGAGCGATCCACGGCCGTGACCAGGGCGCCGCGCTGGACGCAGACGTACGTCCAACTCCCCGGCGAGGCCCCCAGATCGACGCAGCTGTCGCGCGCGGCGATACGCCGGCCCATGCGCGCCTCCGCTTCGACGAGCTTCGCGAACGCGCGGCTCGGCGCCTGCTTGTCGACGGCGCGCGGCACTTCGCCTCCCGAGAACGCGGAAACCGCGTGGCGCTGCCGGAAGGGAAGCGGCGCCGGAGCGAGCGAGAGAAACCCCTGCTCGGCCGAGGTCAGCACGAGCTGGACGAGCGCCTCGTTGTCGAGGAACGGCGCGGAGTCGCTGCGCAACGAGCGCAGCAGATGGCGGCGGCGCTTCTCGAGTAGCTCGACCACCGCTTCGCGGATCAGGCGACAGCGCGTCGGTCCGGCACCCCGCGGATCGCGTGGCGGCCGGATCGGCGGCGCGGGCCGTTCGCGGGCCCGCGAGTGCCAGGCGCGCGCGCCCATGCGCGAGCTTTCGCTCACCGCCTCGAACGGGTGCACGTGGAGCGACCACGGCTCGCGATCGGGCAGCACTCCCAGAACGGCGTCCACGACCACGCCGGCCCAGAGGCTGATCGAGCTGGCCCCGACTTCGCGCGCGTCGGGTAGGACCTGGCGACCGAACACGAGGTGGGGAAGCTCGGCTCGCGTTTCCGGCCTCGGTTCGCACGCAAACAGGCCCGGCTCGAGCTCGCGCGTTCCAGCCGGGAACGCAGCGGACAACTCGGCCCGCAAGGCGTCTCTCGAGTCTTGGGCGGCGAGCACCAGGTGCACGGGCCGGTTTTACAGGATCGGCGCGCACTCCGCCCCACACCGCCGACAAAACGTCGGAGCCCCTCAAGTTTTTCTCAAAGCGGGCCGTTACTTCGCCTGGAGCGTCATCAGGGTGTACGCGAGGTTCAATCGTCGAACATTGCTCGGCACGGCCGTGGCCGTTGGCGTTGGCGTCTGGATGCGCGACGGCGCTGCGCAGTCCGTGGCGGTCCCGATGCGCCTACAAGCGGAGCTCCTGGCCAAGGTCGCTCCGTACGATCGTGGCTTCGCGGGGCGCGCGCGCGGGCGCGTGCTCGTGCTGATCGTGACCAAGAAGGGCGACGCGGAGTCCGAACGGGTGGCCGAGCAGATCCGCGCGGAGCTCTCGGTGCTTCCGACCATCGGTGGGCTGCCGCATTCGGAGGAGATCGTCGCCTACACGTCGCCGCAAGGCATCGCCGAGCTCTGCCGGAGCCGGTTGCCGGCCATCGTCTACGTCAGCGTCGGTCTGCTCGAGCCGATGGAAGCGATCGCAAGCGCGCTCTCCGGGCTGTCGGTGCTGAGCGTCGCCGCTTCCGCGGCTTACGTGCCGCGCCGCGCCGTGCTCGGCTTCGACGTGGAATCCGGCAAGCCGAAGCTGGTGGTGCATCTGGGTCAGGCCAAGCTCCAGCAGATCGCGTTCAAACCCGAGCTGCTGACGCTCGCGAGGGTAATCCAATGAGGCGCACCAGCGCGATCCTGAGTGCCGCGTTCGTGCTCGCGTTGGCTGCCGGCGCGCGCGCCGAATCGCCGAGCGAGCTCGACGAACTGCTCGGCCAGGCGATCGTCTCCACGCCGTCCAAGGGCAGCGAGACCGACACGACGGCCCCGGCTACGTCCACCGTGATCACGGCCGACGAGCTCCGCCGCTACGGCATCCGCACGCTCGACGAGGCGATCAACTATCTGTCGCTCGGCATGATGACCTCCACGTCGCTGCACGCGAACGAGATCGGCGCCCGCGGCGTCCAGATCTACGGCGACTACGGCAATCACGTGCTGCTGCTGATCGACGGGCACGCGCAGAACGAGCCCTGGAACGGGACGGCGTACTTCGACCGTGGCGCGGGCGTGCCGTTCGAGATGATCGATCACATCGAGGTGATGCTGGGCCCGGGCTCCGTGCTCTACGGCTCGCAGGCGATGCTCGGCGTGATCAACATCGTCACCAAGCGCGCCAAGGATTTCCAGGGTGCGCGGGTGATCGCGGAGACGGACACCGCGTTTTCCGACGGCGGCGGGGGCACTCCGGGCTTCGGCTATCGCCTGGGCGCCGGCTACGGCCGCGAGTTCTCGATCGGATCGAGCCCCTCGGAGTTCACCCTCGGCCTCGAGTACTACAAGAACGAAGGCCCGAACTGGCAGGTCGGCCCGCAGTACTACGGCGAGGACTACGTCACGTACGCGCCGAAGAACTTCGGCCCGCGCGCGCAGCCGGGCGTCTGGGGCGGTCAGATCAAGGACGCCGACTACGTCGAAGTGCCCGCGGCCTACGCGCGTTTCTCCACGGGAGATTTTCGTGCCTCGCTGCGCGCGTCGGCGTTTCGCCGGAGCATGGTGTACGCGGACGGGCTCGCCGGCTCGACCGGAGACTTCGACGACCCCTACAACCGCGAGATCGATCGTTTCGCGAACCTCGATCTCAGTCAGCGCATTCCCGTCTCGTCGAGCGTCGAGCTCGTCGCGCACGCCTACGGCGACCTCTACGACTACCGCTGGTACAACCGCTCGAGCGCCGCGGAGGACTGCCCGTACGGCTACCTCGAAGGCTGCGATCGCTTCCTCGAGGGTGTCGGCCGGTCGCTCGGCGGCGAGCTCAGAGCGCAGTTTCAGTGGCCCGTGCTGCGCGCCTCGACGCTGCTCGGCGTCGACGGCAAGGTGCGCGACGTCCACGACAACGCGACGATCGAGGGCGCGATCGGCGACCCGGTCGCGCCGCTCGGCGGCGAGCGCGTGGACGGCCTGATCGCGCCGTACATCGCGCAAACCTTCGGTCCCTGGCGCTGGCTCGATCTGAACCTCGGGTTGCGTCTCGATCACGACACGCGCTTCGGGAACAAGCTCTCGCCGCGCACGGCGCTCGGCGTGGTGCCGTGGGAAGCCGGCCGAATCAAGCTGATCTACGCCGAGGCATTCCGCGGTCCCTCGGCCTACGAGCTCACGTACAGCGACCCGAACTGGCAGATTCCGGCCTCGGATCTCGGGCCCGAATCGGTGCGCTCCGCCGAGGCGAGCTTCGAACAGCGCTTCGGCAAGCATCGGCTGCTCTTCGGCGTGTTCCGCTCGTGGTGGTCGGGTCTCGTCGGGTCGAGGCGGTTGACCGGGCCGGAGCTCGAAGCGGCCATCGCGGCCGGCCAGCTCACGGAGGGGCTCGAAGAGGGCTACGTTCGCGCGAACCTCGGGCAGATCGACAACTATGGTCTCAACGCGGGCTACGAGGGTGCCGCGGACAAGGGCCGGCTGCGCTTCGGTCTGAATTACACCGCGGCGACGACGCGCATGGACCCCGGTGACGGGAGCGGATCCCTGCCTATCATCGTCGCGCCCCAGACGTTCGGCAACGCACGGATTGCCTACGATCTGCCGCAGGCGCTACCGACGCTCGGCCTGGCTGCTCGGTTTTCGGACAGCAGGCTCGCCAACCGCTACTACGACGGCGCGTTCGAGCCCAAGCCGATCGCTCCGCCGCTCTTCGCGTTCCGGCTGACCGCGAGCGGCGAGATCCCCGAGCTCGAGCGCCTGCGCTACCGCGTGGGCGGCGAGTATTCGTTCGCGAAGGGCGAGCCCTACACCGTCGGTGGCGGCCTGTACGGGAACGCCAACGTAACTCAGGGCGAGCTCGCTCACGTTCGCCGCGCTCAGTTGTTCGTGGGCCTGGAGTACGCCTTCGAGGCGAGCCCGGCCGCCGGCACCTCGTACTGAGCCGCGCGGAGACGCTCGGGCGTCGTTCAGCGGCGATCGACGGGACCGTCGATCGGCGGGCGCTGCATGCGGCCGAGCGGGCCGACGCGGGCTCGGGGGAGCGCGCGCGAGAGCGCCGCGACCAGCTCGGGGTTGCCGGCAACCCCGACGGCGGTGACGTTCGGCGCGACGGAGCTCAGGCTGGCGTCGAGCTCGGCACAGGGGAAAAGCAGGAGGTTTCGTCCGGAGGGGGCGGGCTCGAGGCAGGCCTCGGTGACGGCCACGAAACCCGAAGCGGCGGCCTCGAGGACGCCCGTGTACGCGAAGGTGTCGCGGAACTTGGCGACTTCGGCGCTCTCGTCGGGTTCGAGCCTGCCTGCGGGAACTTGCTCGTTCGCGCGGACGAGCTCCGCCGCGATCCGCCGGGCAAAGCCCCGGGCCGCCGCGGCTTCGCCTCGAAACAGCAGGAGCCGCGGGCTCAGGCAGCCGCGCTGCTCGAAGGGAACGATGTCGCGGACGAGAGCGCGCGCAGCCTCGACGGTCGCGTGCGGCGCATCGACGACGGCAAGTCCGAAGCCCGGGCCGTGGGCTTTCAGCGTCACGCCTTCGGGAAGACGAGCGCGGACGGCGCGCAGCGTGTCGGCGCCGCCGTACGCCCACAGCGAATCGCCGGCACGGGCCGCGATCTCCGGCACGATTTCGAACAGACCGGGCGCGGCATCGGCCAGGATGCGGGTGAAATGCGGCTCGCGGCGCGAGGGAC
>DASXWF010000203.1:0-7511 GCA_036503835.1 Polyangiaceae bacterium
GTCCGCGGTGCACGGGTTCCCGTCGTCGCACGCCTCGCGGCAGCCGGGGTTCTTGCCACCCGAGCCGGCACTGGAGCCGCCGGTCGCTCCCGCGCCTCCGCGACCGCCGTCGCCCGCAGCGCCACCGACACCTGCGCGGCCGGCTTCGGTGCTCGTACCGGCCTGGCCCGTGCCGCCGACGCTGCTCGCGCCGCTGTTTCCACTTCCGCTGCTGCCGCCGCCGCTTCCGCTCGCGCCGCCGGTCCCGTCCCTGCCGCCCCGTCCGGCCGCGCTTCCACCGCGGCCGCCGCCGCTCTCGCCCGCGTCGGCCGGCGCTTCGCCGCCTTCTCCCGCCGCCGAAGCCGGGATGGCGCGCGTGCTGGACTCCCCGCTGCACCCTGCGACCGTCGCGAGCCCTGCGACCGTCCAACCTCCCAAGCCGGCACGAAACCACCAAGACGAAAGCATCGCTCGTCTCGCTAACGCTTTCTCAGGCCACGGTCAACGTTCCGGGCCACCCGGCCGGCAACCGTCACTGCAACGCGCGAAGCTCCTCGCAGCCCGAGCTCGGAAACGCTCACTCCTGCTTGCGCCGGCTGCGATCGTTCAGCACCTTGTTCCACGAGTCGATGCGGGCGCGGGCGCTCGGGGCCCAGCGGAACCGCAAGAGCCGTGCGAGCAGGTGCGGCGAATGATCGCCGGCGCGCGTTCGCGGACCGAACACGTCCGCCGCCGCTTCGATCGACTCGAGCGCCTGATCGAGGTCGTTGTTCTCCGCCTCGAGCCACGCGCGGGTGAGCAGGAAGTGCTGCCGCGGCTCCGCTTCCTCGACGGCGATGCGGCTGCACTCCTCGAGCAGCTCCCGCCCGCGCGCGCTGTCGTGGCGGAACAGCGCAATCTGGCAAAAGAGCAGCTTCGTCTCCATCACCCCCCAGGGATCGTTCGTGCGCGCGTAGATCTTGTGGGCGCGCGTGGCGTGCAGCTCGGCCATCTCGACGTCGTCCGTGTCCACGCCGATCATCGCGAGCAGGCGATCGCACGCGGCCTGCCCGCGCGGCGTGCGCAGCGTCTCGAACACGTTGAGCGCCTCGAGCGCGCCCGACTCGGCGCCGTGAAAGTTCATGAGGCGATGCTCGACGTGCGCGAGCGACGCGTCAGCCTGGGCCGTGCCGAGACGATAGCCGGCGCGCTCGAACTCTCCGCGCGCTTCCTGGGCGAAGCGGCGCGAGCGCTCGGTCGCGCCCTCCGAGTGCTCGATCCAGGAGAGCAGCAGCAGGCACTGTCCGCGTCCGAGCGCCTGATCGAGCTCGGCGAAGTTCTTCTCGGCGAGCACGATCGTGTCGCGGGCCTGCTCGTAGTCGCCGAGCAGGTACTCGATTTCCCCCGCGACCGACTGGCAGAGCGCCTTGCCGAGCACGTTGTCCTGGGCCTCGAACGTCGTGAGCGCGCGCCGAACGAGCTCCAGGCCTTCCGCCGAGGCACCTTGCTCGCTGGCGAGGTTGCCGAGCAGGCGCTGGCAGTGCGCGATGTTCTCGGTGTCGCCGAGCTCCTCGAAGCGCGAGCGCGCGAGCTCGGCGTAGGTGCTCGCTTCCGCCATGCGCCCGACGTGCCGCAGCGCCTCGGCCTGCCAGCGATTCTTGAGCGCCAGCGTGCGTCCGCGCAGCTTGCCCTTCAGGAGCTCGAGGTCCGCGAGCGTCGCGAGCGGCTCGCGCGCGCCGTTCCAGCTCTGTTGCAGGAAGTCGAACAAGAGCAGCGCGGCCGTGTCGGAATCGCCGGCCTCGATCAGGTTCGTCATGCGCTGCCGCACGATGCGGCGCGTGCCCGCGAGCGGGTGCAGGGTGAGCGCGGCCGCGGCAGCCCGGAAGATCTTCTCGCGATCGGAGCGGCTCTGCAGGCGCGCGAGCAGGTGCTCCTGCAAGAGCTCGTGCGGCCAGCTGTAGCGGCCCGGGCCGCGCGGCAAGAGGACTTCCGCGTTTTGCAGGCTCTGCATCGCGGCGTCCGCCGGCTGGCTCAGCGACGAGAGCAGGGCCTGGAGCACGTTCTTGCGCACGTCGGCGCCGAGCGTCGAGGCGGCGTAGGCGGCGAGCCGGTAGTGCTCGGGCACCGCGGCGAGCCGGCTGTCCCAGAGGTCCGCGGTGGTCTGCGGGCGCACCGCGAGCACGTCGGCCGGCACGCGATACGAGTTGCCCGAGAACTCCATGTGCCCGGAGAGGGCCCACGCGTGCAGCTGCTGCAGCGCGAACAGCGGATTGCCGCGGCTCCGGCGCGCGGCCTCCTCCACGGCGGAGTCGTCGAGCGGCATCGAGCCGCGGATCAGCTCCAGCGTGCGCTCGGGAGTGAGCGGCGGCACTTCGATCACCGTGCCGTTCGTCGCCTCGCGTAGCTGCCGCAGGCGTTCGGCGGCGGACGTGCCGAGCGCCACCTCCTCCGAGCGGGCGGTCGCGAGCATCAGAATGCGCTGGTCGGGTTCGTCCTCGAGGATGCGGAGCAGGCCTTCAATCGTCGCGGGGCCCGCGTTGTGCAGATCGTCGAGCCAGAACAGGAGCGGTCGCTTGTTCGCGATCTTGCGCAGCGTGTAGCGGATCACCATGCGCCGCGTCTCGAGCGTGTCGAGCGTGAAGCGGATGCCGCTCGGGCCGATCGCCTGATCGGGGCCCATCGGGCGCAGCCACTCCGCGGCGCCGGCGACCCAGGCGCGACCGTTCTTGTCGTCGCGCCGCACCTTCCAGCGATCGAGCAGCGAGCGCTCGATGGTGTGCCGGTCGATGCGCTCGAAGTTGAAGTAGGAGAGCGCCGCGCCGAGCATCCCGTCGAGCGGGCTCCGGATCGAGCGGTAGCGCGCGCGCAGCGGCACCATCGTGCCTTCCTCGTGCGCGACCTCGCACAGCCATTCCGCGATGCGGCTCTTGCCCGAGCCGGCGGGTCCGACGAGCAGCACCAGGCGATGCGGCGGGCCCTCGCCCTCGGCGAGCTCGTTCGACACCTGGCGCAGCGCGGAGCGGATGTCCTCGCGCCCGACGAGCGGGCTCGAGCGGATGCTGAGCAGTCCGGGCGGGCGATCGGGAGCGGGCTCGAGATCGGGGTTCGGGCTCTTCGCTCCGCTCGGACGCGTGACGGGGCCGGGATCGCTGCCCCGCGTCGGCATCTGGAACTTCCAGCTCTTGACCTCGGGACCCGGACGGAAGCGACCCCAGTGCGAGCGGGCGTCGGCGGCGAACTCGAAGCGATCCCAAGGACGCTTCGAGAGCAGTCGCACGACGAACTGCACGACCCCGTCCGGCAGATCGAGCACCGGCTTGAGCTCGGGCGGCGGATCGAAGGCGTGCACGCGCAAGAGCTCCTTCGAGTTGCCGCTGAAGGGCGCCTTGCCCGCGAACAGCCGGTAGAGGATGCAGCCGAGCGCGTAGAGATCCGTCGCGCCGCAGACGTGGTGCATCTCGTGCTGGATCTGCTCGGGCGCCATGTAGCCCGGCGTTCCGGCGCCCGCGTGCGGCGCGAATTCCATCGGCTTCGCGCCGCTGAGCCGCTCGTCCTGGGCGTCGAGGCGCAGCCAGGCCAGGCCGAAGTCCAGCACGTGGACCTCGGGCGGCTCCTGCTCGCGCGGTTCGACCAGCACGTTCGAAGGCTTCAAATCACCGTGGATCACGCCACGCGCGTGCGCGTGCGCGAGCGCGCTCAGGATCTGGTCCACGACCGACCAGATCACCGGGAAGCTCAGGCGCGCGTGCGTGAGATCGTGCAGCGACGCGCCCGAGACGAGCTCCATCGCGAGGAACGGCGAGCCGTCACGCAGCTGACCGAAGTCGTGGGCGCGCACGATGTTCGGGTGGTCGAGCGCGGCGAGCGCGCGCGCCTCCTTGTAGAACCACATCACGTAGTCGTGCGCGAGGTTGCCCGACGGCAGGATCACGCGCTTGATCGCGACGAGCTGCCCGGTCGGGCGATCGCGGCAGCGGTACACGATGCCCATGCCGCCCTCGCCGAGCACGCCGAGCACCTCGTAGCGGTGCGCGATGACGTGTCCGGGCAGCACCGCGGCGCCGCCGCGCGGGAGCGGTGTCGCCGCGGACGCGGCAGCCGCCGACGGAATGCTGGGAGGGGCGCTGTCGGGCGGCCCCTCGATGGCGAGCACCGGAGCCGGACGGAGCTCGCGATCGGTCTTCTGCGGTTCCGCTTCCACCACGGACGGAGCGGCCACCTCGGCGTCGACCACGTCGGCGTCGGCGATGTCGGCCTCTCCGATTTCGGCGCGCTCGTCGGTCGCAGGTGCGGCGGCGCCCACCTCGGCGGACTTCACCTCCTCGGAGGCGGCGCTGCTGTTGGCCAGCGAGCGCTCGGATGCTTGGTCTTCGTGTGCCAATACGGGTGGCTCGGCTCGGCGGGCCGCAAATCCCTCGTGCGAATCCCCAGGGTCGCCGCCGGCTCGACTGGGGTTTGCCATCGCACCAGCCGCCGATCTTAGTCCTCCGGCGGCGCGCGTCGAGACGCTCGAAGCGCGCGCGGTCGTAGTTCGACCGGCCCGCCTTCCAGCCAGCCTGAATGTTTCAGAGCCGCCGGCCGTCTCACGAAAACGTTCGAGTGACTCGCCCCCATACGGAGGCGCTGGTGCTACCTTCCGCGCGCCATGCCGAGCCGCGACCCCATGCTCGCCGACTTCGATCCCGATCTCGCTCGCCTGCTCCGCGAAGAGGCGGTGCTCGAGAACAAAACACTACGTTTGATCCCGAGCGAAAATTACGTTTCTCGTGCGGTGCTCGAGGCCTCGGGCTCGGTCCTCACCAATAAGTACTCCGAAGGGTACGCCGGCAAGCGCTACTACGAGGGCCAGGTGGTCATCGATCAGGTCGAGGAGCTGGCGTGCGCGCGGCTCCGCGAGCTTTTCGGTGCGGAGCACGTGAACGTCCAGCCCTACAGCGGTAGCCCGGCCAATCTCGCGGTTTACCTCGCCTTTTGCGCGCCGGGCGACCCGATCATGGGGCTCGGCTTGCCGTTCGGCGGGCACCTCACCCACGGCTGGAACGTGAGCATCACCGGCCGCTACTTCAAGAGCGTGCCGTACGGGCTGAGCGCCAAGGACCATCGCATCGATTTGGACGAGGTGCGAAGGCTCGCGAAGGAGCACCGACCGAAGCTCATCTGGTGCGGCACGAGCGCCTACCCGCGTACCCTGGAGTTCGCGAAGTTTCGGGAGATTGCGGACGAGGTGGGCGCCAAGCTGTGTGCCGACATCGCGCACATCGCCGGGCTCGTCGTAGGCGGCGCCCACCCGAGTCCCGTCGGCATCGCCGACGTCGTGACCAGCACGACACACAAGACGCTACGAGGCCCGCGCGGCGGCATCATCCTGTGCAAGAAAGAGCACGCCAAGGACATCGATCGCGCCGTCTTTCCGGGCCTCCAGGGCGGCCCTCACAACCACACGACGGCGGCGATCGCGGTCGCGGCGAAGGAGGCGGCGCAGCCTTCGTTCAAGACCTACGCGCAGAACGTGGTGCAGAACGCCAAGGTCCTCGCCGAGGGCCTGCTCGCGCGCGGCTTCGACCTGGTCACGGGCGGCACCGACAACCACCTGATCCTCATCGATCTCACGTCGCGCGGCGTACCCGGCAAGGTCGCGGCCAAGGCCCTCGATCGCGCCGGCATCACGGCCAATTACAACGCCGTGCCCTTCGACCAGCGCAAACCCTTCGACCCCTCGGGGCTGCGCATCGGCACGCCCGCGATCACCTCGCGCGGTATGGGCGCCGCCGAAATGACGCGGCTCGCGGGCTGGATCGACGAGGTCGTGAAGGCCCCGGCCGACGAGCAACTCACCGCCCGCGTCGCGCGCGAAGTCGAGGAGCTCTGCAAGGGCTTCCCGGCGCCGGGCATTCACGTCTAGTAGTGCGACTGTCCGCGGCGACGGAGCGTGTGAAGCACGCCGCGGCCGACGGTCGTGGTCAGGCGCGTGAGGTCGACGGGCTTCGTCATGTATTCGAAGGCGCCGAGCTCTTTCGCTCGGGCTACGCTCGAGGCTTCGGGCGCGCCCGTGAGCACCAGGAAGGCCAGGTTGGGGTCGAGCGCTCGCACTCGGGCGAGGAGCTCGAGCCCGCTCATGTCCGGCATCTGGATGTCGCTGAGCACGAGGTCGAAGGCTCGCTCCGCGAGCTGCCGGAGCGCGTCGGCGCCGCTCGACGCCTCGCAGATTTCATGACCGTTTCGCCGTAGCGCGCGCATCCACACGCGCCGGAGCTCCGCGTGGTCGTCGACGAGCAGCACGCGACCGATCACGGCCGCGGCGGGATGCGGTTCGTCCGCGCGACGCACGTGAGTCTGCTCTTCCTCCATGCGCAGCGGACGCGCGCGCACGCCCAAATCCTCGCGTCGTTCCTGCTCTTGTTTTCGTTCTTCGTCCGAATGAACGAAGAACGTTCGCGTCCCCATGACAAGGATCATCCTTATGCGTCTGGTCGTGTCCGTCTAGATCCGTGCGTCCGTTTTGTGGGCTCGTGTGGGAGAAGCGCCTCCCTCGTGCGGGCGGCTCGATCGTTCGGGACATCCCGCGGCGAGGCTTCACTCCGCTCCCGAAAATGCGACAGGTGAGCCCCGGACGTGCGACAGGTGAGCGGCGTCCCCGCGCCTGAACGCGCGAGCAACTTGCGTTCCGCGAAGCGCGCTCGCCGCTACGTCGCGTTCCCGAGGTACGCGCGCACGGTCGGCGGAAGCCGCCGGCGGATCAGCGCCGTGGTGAGCTCGTGGTTCGGCTCGCCCGTGTCGTCCCAGACGCGCGTCTCGGCGCCTTCGCGTGCCGCGACGGGGACGCCGTCGCGATAAAGGACGCGATTTTGCGCGAAGGCCGGCACACGCCGCCCCGGCGTGAGCAGGCCGATCACGTTCAGAGGATCAGCTGCGGAAAGCGCGACGAGCGCGCCCTCGCGCGGCTTCTTGCGCACGGCGCGCAGCGCGGTGACCGCGTCGGGCAGCGCGTATTGCTCGCCGGTGAAGCCGGACACGAAGCGCCCGCCCCGGATCTCGCCGCGCGCCTCGAGCCGGCGGTAGCAGCGCAAGAGCTCGCGCCAGGGCGGCAGCGCCCCCTCGCGATCGATCACGCGCCGGAACACCACGCCCCAGCGGCGGAGCAACGTCCTCGCGATCGCCTCGACCTCGTCTTCCGAAAGGCTCGATGACTCTTCGGGGCGTGGCGCCAGCAGCGCCCAGCGCCCGGCGCTCTCCAAGCTATACAGCGGCGCGCGCCCGCGGCGCCTGCCGAACTCGCTCTCGCGCCGCCGGCTCGCAGGAATGAGCAGCGCGCGCAGCCCGGAAAATCCGTCGGATCCGAGCAGCCCGCGCGACACCAGCTCGCCGAGCGCGGTTTCGACTCGTACCCGCAGCACCCCGCTCTCGCGCACGAGATCCTCGAAGAAGGACGCGCCGCTCCGCGACAGCGTTGCGTGCACGCGTTCCGCCTCGTACGAGAGCGGCGAGCCGCTCGCTTCGCGCGCGCCGAGCGAGAGCCAGCGTCCGACCGCGCCGCGCGGCACGAGCGTGATCGG
>DASXWF010000204.1:0-9632 GCA_036503835.1 Polyangiaceae bacterium
GCCGCCGAAGCGCCCGCGCCGTCCGCCTCAGCCTCCCCCGCTGCCGAGGGTTCGGCGGAGGCCGCCGCTGCCGCCTCCGCTCCGCCGGCAAGCTCGGCCGGCGCTCCGACCGCGAGCGGCTCGCCTGCGCCCGGAAGTTCCGTCGCGCCGCCGGCGGAGGGACTGACACGCGTCATCGTCAAGATCAGCCCGCCGAAGGCGCGGCTCTTCCACAAGGGCAAGCCCGTCGGCAGCTCGCCGGTGATCATCGATCTCGCCCCCGGCGAAAAGCGAAAGTACGAGGTCGGCGCTCCCGGCTGGGCGACGCGCAAGCTCGTGGTGGACGGTACCAAGTCCGAGATCTTCATCGGGCTCAAGCCCGAGTGACCGGCAGCGCGGAGTGAGCGAAGCGTCGGCACCGGCGATGCGCGTCGGGCCGCGCCTGGCCGTCATGTTCTCGCTCGAGACCGCGAGCCTCGCGGCCTACGCGCCGCTGCTCTCCTTGCACGCGCGCGAAGGGCTCGCGCTCGGCGCCTGGGAAACCAGCCTGATCTTCGCCGTCGGCCCGCTCACGGCGATGATCGGACCTCCGCTCGCCGGCTGGCTCGCGGACCGGCTGTTTCGCGCCGAACAGGGCCTGGCCATCACGAGCTTGCTCCGCGCTTTCGCGCTCGCGCTCGCGGCGCGCGCGAACACCTTCGAGGCGCTCCTGCTCGCGATGGCGCTGCACGGCTTGTTCGTCGCAAAAAGCGGCGTGCTCTTGCACACGATTGCATTTCACCATCTTCCGGACGCGCGACGCTTCGGCTCGGCGCGCGTCTGGGGAACGGCGAGCTGGTCGGCGATGATCTGGGCGACCACGACCTTCATCGCCGCGGCAGGCTCGCGCGCGGGCGAGCTCGCCGCCATCCAGAGTTGCTTCTACGTGGCCGCGGGTGCGGCGCTCGGTCAGGCAGTCTACGCGCTCACCCTGCCCGCCACGACCCCCGCGCCCTCGTCGCGCGGACTGCGGGACGCGCTGCTCGCCCTGAAGCTGTTCGCCTCGCGGCGCTTCGTGGCGCCGCTGTGCGTCGCGCTGCTCTCCGGCAGTTTGATGCAGGCGAACCTGATCCTGCAGGGCCTGTTCTTCGCGGACCCGGGAGGACTCGGACTGAGTCCCTCCGCCGCCGGGCGTGCCACGACGGCGTCCCAGATCCTCGAGCTTACCTTGTTCCCGTTCCTCGGCCTCTTGCTGCAGCGTTTCGGCGTGAGAAAGGTCGTCCTGATCGGGATGCTGGCGTGGCCGCTCCGTTACGCCGCGTACCTCGCGGGCGGTCCGGCCTGGTTCGTCATCGCCGCGCAGGCACTCCACGGCCTGAACTACGCGCTCGGTTTCACCGGCTTGCAGATCGCGATCGAGCTGATGGCTCCGACGGGCCTCCGCGCGAGCGCTCAGGCGGCGTTCATCGCGAGCTCGTCCGGGCTCGGCAATCTCATCGGGCAGCTCGGGTGCGGCTACCTGCTGGCGACGGCGAGCGACGAACGCGGCTACGACTGGGGGTTCATTTTCAGCGTGCCGCTCTTCGTCGGGCTGCTCGCGCTCGCCATCACGATAGCCGGCGTGCGCGACCCCGAGCGCGACGTTCCCGTTCGGACCTGAACGCCTCCCCGTGCCGGAGGCTGGCCGAGTCGTGCCGGGCGCACCGGCGCTTCGCCGGTGGTCGCCAGCCCCGCGGCTCGAGCTTTCGCGGAGCTTTGCCGGACGCGGCGCTCGGCACGTGACGTGCAATCGGCTCCTCCGACTCGGCGGGCATTCCGGCGCGGGCGCCGGAGCCAATCCGAGCTTGGGAGAACGATCATGACCGAAGAGAAACGATCGCGCGGCGACAGCCTGAAGGATGTCGTGGGCTCGATTCAGAAGGCGTACGGGCAAGGTTCCATCATGCGTTTCGGCGAGGGGGCGGCAGAGCCGATCCTCGCCATTTCCAGCGGATCGCTCGCGCTCGACGAGGCGCTCGGCATCGGCGGCTATCCGCGCGGCCGCATCGTGGAGGTGTTCGGCCCCGAATCGAGCGGCAAGACGACGCTGACGCTGCACGCCATCGCCGAGGTGCAGGCCCAGGGCGGAGTCGCGGCCTTCATCGACGCCGAGCACGCGTTCGATCTCCGGTACGCGCGCAACGTCGGCATCGACACCTCGAAGCTCTTGGTTTCTCAACCCGACTGCGGCGAGCAGGCCCTCGAAATCGTAGAAATGCTCACGCGCTCGGGCGCGCTCGAGCTCATCGTGATCGACTCGGTCGCGGCGCTCGTGCCCAAAGCCGAAATCGAGGGCGACATGGGCGACGCGCACATGGGCCTGCAGGCACGCCTGATGAGCCAGGCCTTGCGCAAGCTGACGGCGGTCGCCCACCGCGCGAACACGACCATCGCGTTCATCAACCAGCTTCGCCAGAAGATCGGCGTCGTGTTCGGCAACCCGGAGACCACGCCGGGCGGACAGGCGCTGAAGTTCTATTCGAGCGTGCGGCTCGACGTGCGCCGCATCGGCAAGGTAACGCTGGGCGAGAGCGTGGTCGGCAACCGCACGCGCGTGAAGATCGTGAAGAACAAGTGCGCGCCGCCGTTCACGGAGGCCGAGTTCGACATCCGTTGGGGCGTCGGTATCGACCAGGCGGCGGACCTCATCGAGACGGCGCTCGCCGCCGGCGTGCTCGAGAAAAGCGGCTCCCACCTGAGCCTGGCCGGCAAGAGCATCGGGCAGGGCCGCGACAAGGCGCGCGACGCGCTGCTCGCGGACGCCAAGCTGTTCGATGCGGTTCGCATGGCGACGCTGGAGGCGTTACCGTCGCAGACGTTGCGCGCCGGCGCCACGAAGGCCGCCTGACCGCGGCGGCCGCGACCAACGCGGTTTCGGGGCTCGATCGGCGAGGTCGTCGTGCCCGCGCTGCTCTGCGGCTACGCTGCGCGGCGGCATGGGTCGACGAGGTGCGAATTGGTGAGCCGGCGGCGCGGGCCTGCGCGCGCGGGCCTTCTGGCGGGAGTGTCGACATTGCTTGCCGCGGCGTCGGGCGCGGCGCGGGAGGCGGACGCCGCTCCGAGTCTCGTCTGGCGCGCGCCGCCCGAGTGCATCTCCGCCGCAGAGCTCGATCGGGCCGTCAGCGCCGAGCTCCGCCGGCCGGCGTTCGCAGCGGGAGCTTCGGGTGAGCTCGTCGTTGCCGGACACATCGATCACACGACCGCCGGGACCTATCGGGCCGAAGTCGCGCTCACGCGCGCCTCGGGAGAAACCGTCGGCGTTCGCAGCTTGAGCTCCGACAATCGCGATTGCAGGAGCCTCGACGAGGCGCTCGCCGTGATGCTCGCGATCATGCTGAACGTGAGCCAGGCGGAGCGGCCCGCACCCGAGCGCTCCGCCTTGAGTTATCGCCTTGCGCTCGGCGGTGCGGTGACGCTCGGACGACTGCCGGGGCCGGGCATCGAGGCGACGCTTTCGGGCGGACCTTGGCTTCGCGACCGGCTCGGGTTCGAGCTCGAGCTCGGCTTCGAAACGGGACCCGCCGAACGGCATGACGAGGGCTCGGTGAAGGCCCGCGCGTTCGGCGCGCGCTTCGCGCTCGCGCCGGTGCTCCTGCGCGGGAACCCCACGCTCGAGCTCCACCTCTCGGGCGGGGGCGGGGCCATGCAGGCACAGGCGTCGGGATTCGCGTTCTCTCGCCGGGAGACGCTCGGCTTCGCAGAAATCCGCGGGGGCCCGCGCCTCGCCCTGCGCCTCGGCGGCGCGCTATGCTTCGAGATCTCGGGAGACTTCGGAGTGATGCCCGCCCGCCCGCGCTTTCTCGTCCAGAACGCCGATGGATCGTCGGAAGAGCTGTTCCGACCGGCGCCGGTGTTCGGAGCGCTGGGGCTCGGCCTGTCGCTCCGGCCGCGATGAGCGGCGGCCGAGAATCTTCTGGGGTTGGGGAGAAAAAAACCGGGGACCCGACATCCATGGGCGTGACGCTCGCGCTCGCCACCCCTGAGCCCCAGAAAGCGGCCGCGCGGCCGGAGGCGCTGGCGGAGAGCGCGGTCCGGGAGCGTCCCAGCGCGAGCGAGCTGTTCGAGCGCTACCTCCAGTTCGTCTGGAAGGTCGTGGCGGCGCACGGGGTGCGCGAAGCGGACGTTCCGGACGTGACGCAGGACGTGTTCATGACCGCGTTCCGGCGTCTCGAGGATTGGGACCCGAACCGCTCGTCGGCGACGAGCTGGCTGTACGGCATCGCGGCGCGCGTCGCCTCCAATCACCGAAGGAAGGCGCACGTTCGCCGCGAACAGGCCACGGAGTTGCCCGGCAGCAGCGTCGCGGCCGATCCGGGTGAGGCGATCGACCGGCAGCGGCTACTCGCGGACCTCGGCGACGCGCTCGCGTCGATCGACGCCGGGAAGCGTGACGTCTTCATTCTGTTCGAGGTCGCCGAGCTCACGATGCACGAAGTCGCCGTCACCGTCGGCTGTCCCCTCAAGACGGCGTACAAGCGTCTCTACGCGGCGCGCCGCGAGCTCACCGCCAGGCTCGGCGCGAAAGGTGGGGCGCGATGAAGAAGAGTCTCGATCCGCTGCGCCTCGGCGACGATGCCCGTGCGCCGGAAGCGCTCTCGGAAGCCCTGCGGCTCGCCCGCCGAGCTCCCGACGCGAACACGGTGGAACGCATGTCCGCGGCGCTCGGCGTCGCGGTCCCCGTGGCGCCACCGCCCGTCCCTCCGGCATCCGGGCTCACCGCCGCCGCTGCCGGAAGCTCGAGCTCCTGGCTCGGCGTCGCGGCGATCGTCGGGACCGTCGGCGCCGGAAGCGCCTGGGTCGGCCTTTCGCTCCCCGGGCCGAGCGCGGCTCCCCCACCCGTCCCTGCGCCCGTGGCCAGCACGCAGAGCGTCGAAGCGCCGCCGTCGCCCGAGCCCGAGCGCACCGAAGCACCCGTCGTCATGCCCAGCACGCCGGCACCGGCAGCGAACCCGCGCCGGCGCCGCGCGGAACCCGAACCGGCCGCGCCGGAGGCAGCACCCGCCGCATCCGAAGCGCCGAGGGTTCCGATGCCCGAGCCGACCGACGCCGCGTCGCGCTTGCGGGAAGAGGCGCTGCTCGTTCGGCAGGCGGAGCGGCAGCTCGCCTCCGATCCCGGCCGGGCGCTCGCGCTCACCGAAGAACGGCGGCGCCGGTTCCCGGGTGGAGCGCTCGGTCAGGAAGCGGAAGTCGTCGCGATCGATGCGCTCTTGCGACTCGGCCGCCGTGACGCCGCGAGCGCGCGCGCCCGCAGCTTCGAGGCCCGCCATCCAGGCTCGGTCCACGCGCGCCGCATCCGCGCACTGCTCGGTTCGACACCCTGAACCCCGGAAAGTGAAGCCAATGCCGACGATTCGCTCGCAGGTCCGTCTCTGGCCGCTCAGCTTCGCACCCCTCTTTTTGGCGAGCAGCGCGTGCTCCGGCAATGAAGCCGTCATCGCCGATCGCGACGGCGGCTCGGGCCGCGGTGGCGGAGGCAGCGGCGGGACGGGCGGCGGCGGGACGGCTGGATCGCCCACGCGGCCACCGGAGCCGCCGCCGCCCTGCGAGCCGAGCGCCGACACCGAGACCCGCTGTACGGACGGCAACGACGACGACTGCGACGGCCAGCCCGACTGCCTCGATTCCGATTGCGACGGGGTGAGCTGCGGATCGGACGGCAGCGTCTGCACGGCGGGCGGCTGCGTGTGCGACGGCTGTTCGCTGCCCGAGCTGCCGCCGCTCGACAACGTGCGCGTCACGATGCACGGCGACACCGCCATCGTCGAGTTCGAGCCGGTGGACGGCGCGCGCGACTATCGCATCTACCCGCTGCCCGATCCGGAGGCCGTGCGCCTCGACGACGGCCGTCCCGTGGTGGAAAACGCGATCTATCGCTGCGGCGGCGATCGCCCGGTCGTCGCGCGCGAGGAAGATCAGATCGGCGGCTTCGACGCGTCGATCAAGGTCGGCATGAACGTGCTCGGTTACGAGCGCAGCGAAGAGGAGATGGTGCTCGGCTACGTGTACCTGACGCCCGGGCCCGGACGCACGCCGGTCTACCGCGTGGCGGATCCGAACGGCGCCGGCGGCTTCGCGTGGCCGTACAGCGTGCCGCCGAGCGCCGAATACAACAGCGCCGACTACGTGACCCGCACGGACGCGCGCGACGCGTTGCTCGCGCAGGGACACCGCGACGACGGCATCGCCTTCTACGCGCCGGACGACGGCACGCGCCCGGTCTACCGGCGCCAGTACGAGCCCGACTACTGGGGCGAGCGCATCACGTACTTCTACACGGAGGGCCCCGAGTACGACGTGCACGCCGAACGCGACGACAGCACCGTGGACTTCGGCGAGCGCTTCCGGGTGCTCGAAGCGCCGGCCGCGGGCGCCGTGCCGCTCTACCGCGTCTTCTACCTCGCCACGAACGCGTTCGACGTGCTCGCGGCGGGTGAGCCGCGCTTCGCTCGCGCACTCCACCAGGGCAACCAGCCGATCTGGTCGCTCACCTGGCCGGGCCTCGGCGAGAAGACGACGCTCGTGATCGAAGCGCTCGACCAGGGCTGTCCCTTCCCGAACGGCTACGTCTCCTCCGCGCACGCCGACGGCAACCCCGAGAACGGCGACTATCCGTCGATCACGCTCGACGAGGCGCGCCTGCCCGACACGGGCGAGGTCTTCATCAACGGCCAGCACGACCCGAGCAATCGCCCCCGTCCGATCGCCCGGTCTTACGTCGACGCCGAGCCCGAGCCCGATCCCGAGATGGATTGGTTCGAGGGCTTCGACATCGGCGCCCCGTGGGACGAGTTCGAGCTCGGAGGAGTCCCGAACTGGGGCGTCTTCTACCGGCGCAGCGCCGACTGGGCGATCGACTTCGGCGGCTGCACCGAGAACAACACCGTCGGCCCGTTGCTCGGGCAGTTGATCTTCGGCGGCGGCGACGGCGGCTCGAGCTGCAACATGAGCATCACGCCGCGCAACGTGACGAGCGAGCTCAGCGCCGAGCGCTTCCTGCACGTGCGCATGGCCACCGATCTGCCGTCGACGCTGCGGCGCTACCCGCAGATCCTCCTCACGACGGCGCCCATCGTCGAGCCCGGCTCGCTGCCCGACGAATTCCTCGTTCCCGTGCGCAACCGCCTCGGGCCGCTCCCGTTCGAGGAGGACTACGTGCCGGGCAGCGGGACCGAGCGCACGATCATCGTGCAGACCTTCGGAACCCAACCCGAGCTCCAGGTCGAGTTCTGCGATCGGCGCGGCTGGGGTGTCAGCATTCAGTGTCCGCGCGCCAATCTCTACGGCTACCACGCCGGCGACTACCAGGCCGAGTGGGAAACCCCCTGGCTGCCGGTGCCGGTCCTCGGCGAAATTTCCGGCCACGACCGTCCGGTACAGTTCGACGTCTACGCGTCCACCGAACGCGTCTACGTGTTCCTCGACGAGAAACCGGCGGGCTGCGCGGTGCTCCCGCCGGGACGCATGCCGGCGGGACCGGTGACGGTCGTCTTCGGCGCCGTCGGTTACCACCTCGGCATCGACGAGGGCGTCGTTCCCGAAAACTCGCCTCACGATTACCTGCGCTCCTACAGCCTCACGCACGACGATCACACGTTCGACGATCTCGGGATCTCGAACGCGGTCGCCGCCCCCGCCTGGGACGAGAGCCGCTTGCCGTGCGGCACGAGGTGGTACGGTGCCGAGGAATAGCGGGCATGCCGGCGTCCGCCTCGCGGCGTTCGCGCTGGCGGCCCTGCCGGCGTGCGGTGAACCCGCCGCCGATCCCGCGGCTTCCGGCAGCTCGCTCGTGAGCGCCGAGGCGCGCGCGCTGCTCGCGACCCTTCGTTACGACGAAGGTCCGCCGCCCGCCGATCCGAGCAATCGCGTGGCCGACGACCCCGCGGCGGCGCTCTTCGGACAGCGCCTGTTTTTCGACGTCAGGTTCTCGGGACCGCTCATCGAGGGCGACAACGACGGCTCGACGGCCACGCTCGGCCGGCACGGCGAGGCCGGTCGTGTCTCGTGCGCAGGTTGCCACGTGCCCGCCGACGCCTTCGTGGACACGCGAAGCGCGCACCGTCAGGTGTCACTGGCGTCGATGTGGACGTTGCGGCGCGCGCCCACGCTGCTCGACGTGAGCTTCCGCTCCCTCTACAACTGGGACGGCCGGCGCGACTCGACCTGGAACCAGGCCGCGGGGGTGATCGAAAGCGAGCGCGAATTCAACTCCAGCCGCTTGTTCGTCGCGCAGCAGGTGTTCGACCTCTACCGCGCAGCGTACACGGCGCTCTTCGGCGAGCTGCCTCCGCTCGACGACACCGCGCGCTTTCCCCGGCTCGCCCCCGAGGCAGCGGGCTGCGTCGAGCGGGTGACGATGCAGGGCGCGCGCTACGACTGCCGCGGAAAGCCCGGCGATCAAGCGGAGTTCGACGGTCTGTCCGAAGCGGATCGCGACGCCGTCACGCGCGTGATGGTGAATGCGACGAAGGCCATCGGCGCCTACCTGCGCGCGCTGCGCTGCGGGCCGAGTCGCTTCGACGCCTGGCTCGACGGCGACGCCGGGGCGCTCAGCGAGAGTGAACAGCGCGGCGCGGAGCTCTTCGTGGGACGGGGCGGCTGCGTGACGTGCCACTCGGGGCCCGGCCTCACCGACGAGGCTTTTCACAACGTCGGCCTGGCGCCCGCCACCGTCGCGGTGGCGATCGTGGACAGCAACGATCGCGGCGCCGCCGAGGGCATCGCGGAGGCGCTCGCCGACCCGCTCAGCACGCACGGCCCGTTCAGCGACGGTGATCGCGGCGCGCTACCCGATGCCGTCACACCGGAGCACGAAGGGGCGTTTCGGACACCCACCTTGCGCTGCATCGGAAAACAGCCGAGCTTCATGCACACCGGGCAGCTGAGCTCGCTCGAGAACGTCGTCAAATTCTTCGACCGCGGCGGCGATCGCGCCGGGTACCCCGGCACCAACGAGCTCGTGCCCCTCGAGCTCGGAGAGGAAGAGCGCGCCGACCTGGCCGCATTTCTCCGAAGTCTGGACGGCGAAGGCCCCGACCCCACGCTTCTCGAAGCGCCGAGCGAACCGTGACCCGCCTCGTTCGCGGAGCCGTACTTTCGCTGTGTGTGCTCGCGTGCTCCGGCACGGACGAGACGCCGGCGGACGCTCGGGGCGGCGGCGCGGGCGGCGCGGGCGGCGCGGGACAAGACACGGGCGGCGCAGCGAGCGGTGACGGCGGCACCGCGGGCACCGGCCTTTCGCCGGGCGGAACCGCGGGCACGAGCGCGAGCGACGCCGGAGCCGCCGGCACGGACTTCACGGCAAACGGGGATTGCGGCCTCGCCGAGCCGGCCTTCTGCGACACCTTTGAGCAAGGCGCGCGTGACGGCGGTCGCTCGGGCGAGCTCGACCCCGAGCGCTGGAGCGTCCTCCGAGCCGTGCCGTCGCTGCACCCCGATCTCGAAGCCGCGTACGAAATCCAACCGGCGCTCTTGCCCGAATGCCGCGAAGGACTCAGCGGCACTCGCGCCGTCCCCGACGGCGACACCGTGATCTGCGAGCCGACCGCGACGATCGCGACCCGACACTTCCTCGGCGCGGTCGCGGCGCAGAACTACGGCCTCAACACCTACCGCGTCCGGCAGCCGTTCGACTTCGC